>NZ_JBIQOC010000001.1:0-135587 GCF_044130295.1 Acinetobacter uliginosus
ATCGGTGAGAAGAGTACGTGCCATTGAAAAAATATAGAAATGAAAAGAGCTTAAAGGAGGATTTTAAGTATTTAAAACCAATTCTTCAAATGAGGACACGCCCTAATAAAAAACGTATAGATATGCTTAGAGATATGGAGGGAATAGCTGTAAAAATACAAAAAATGCAAAGTGGCTCCGAAAATTTAGCGGGAATAAATATGGCTCATTTTAATATTGATGAGTTTATAGAAATTATTGAACAAAAATTAAACGTTAAACCTTTATTAATTAATGATTACTTTAAGGAGCTGAGTCGTATTGAACAATTAAGAGTTAAATATAATAATGAAAGATATATGCTTGAGTTTAATGAATTTTTAAACAAGTATGCTCTACAACCGAAAATAGACATGGAATATCAAATATTTGTAATGCAATATCAAAATTATTTAAAAGATAATGTATGGTTAGATAGTGATAATTAAATAGAGTTTAAATATTTTGCTAAAAATAGAACATCATCAGTCTGCAACTGCTCGCGCATCTTTAAAAACTGCTTTTCATCTAAATTATAGAGTTTAAGTGAAAGCAGTTTTTCTATATCAGCTTCGGGAAAACGGTATTTAATAATTTTTGCAGGTACGCCACCAACTACTGCATAAGGCGGCACGTCTTTTGTGACCACTGCACCTGTTGCAACTACTGCACCTTCGCCCAGCTTTACGCCTTGCATAATCATGGCACGTGAGCCAATCCAGCAACCATCACCAATCACGGTGTCACCCGCAGGCACAAAACTACGGGTATCAAATGGAAATGCTGAAATCCAGTCAGTACGGTGTAATTGGTTGCCACCCATCATGATCACGCACTCTGCGCCAAAACAGACAAAGTTGCCGATATAAAGCTGATCGATAGGCTTCTCTGGCGTAGCGGGCTTGTCATGCAGGTAACGCACCACACAACGCTCAAATCCCTGATCCCAATTTTGAGTAATAGCTGTAATTGCCCTTGATATGAATGTTTGGATTCTTCACTGTTTTCGAGATGAATTCGAATTCGCACCAGTGATTCACAGGAGAATTAATTAACTTTTCAGACATACAAGAATCATGGGTTGAAAGGACAAGGAATTATACCCAATTGGACTGCAATCGGGCAGGGTTGTAGTCGTGTTAAAAGTCAGGAGATAAAAGCTTAGAGGTTAATTTTAATGGCTTGTGAAGGAATACGAGCGATCACTTTGATTTCGAAGTCAAAGCCAGCGAGCCAAGTCACGCCCACAGCTGTCCAGTTGGGATAAGGCTTTTGTGTAAAAATCTGGTGTTTAACTTTCATAATGGTTTCAAATTGCTGTTCAGGATCGGTATGAAAGGTGGTGACATCCACGATGTCATCGAAAGTACAACCTGCCGCTGCCAGTGTCTGGCTGAGATTGCTAAAAGCTAACTCTACCTGTTTTTCGAAATTAGGTTCAGGGCTGCCATTTTCGCGGCTACCGACTTGTCCAGAGACAAAGAATAAATCTTCCGATTTAATTGCAGCGGCAGTATTGCTTAATGGTGCTGCCATGAATGCGGCACTGTGGGTCGCCTCAAGTGAGCATCCTGAGAAGGTCCTGCATGAGGCTTTACATGCATTTCAGTTATTTGCATTGGGACTTTTAAAATAAACTGGAACTCAGCTTTCTGTAGCAGAAGGCTGAATATAAAAAACCCCTCATCAGAGGGGTTCTTACAGCCTAAAATATCTATTTAAAACTTAGATATATTCAACTTTCACAATTTCGTATTCAACTTCGCCTTGCGGAGTAACGATTTTCACTTCGTCGCCTTCGTTTTTACCCAACAGGCCACGTGCGATCGGAGAGTTTACTGAGATCTTGTTGATCTTAAAGTCCGCTTCGTCATCGCCAACAATTTTGTAAGTCTTCTGTTCTTCTGTGTCGATATTTTCAATCGTTACCGTTACACCAAAAACCACACGGCCATTTTGCTCAAGCGTTTTTACATCAATGACTTGGCACGCACCGAGTTTACCTTCGATGTCCTGAATACGACCTTCACAAAAGCCTTGCTGTTCACGCGCTGCGTGGTACTCTGCATTTTCTTTCAAGTCCCCATGTTCACGTGCTTCAGCAATCGCTGCAGTAATACGTGGACGGTCAATACTTTTTAGTTGGTGTAATTCTTTCTCTAGGGCAATTTTGCCTTCAGGAGTCATAGGATAACGTTGCATTGTTGTCCCTCTAAGTTAAATTAAAAAAATACAGCTGGTTTATAAATAAAAAAAAGCCCGCCACCGAGAGGTGGCGGGACTTCTCGGTAACTTAATTAACCTTTGGTAAGGTCTTGCAAGCGGTAAACATCCATCGGCAATTTAATTGCTAAAGCTTGACATACAGCATCTGCGCCATTCAAAGTTGTTGTGTGATACACCTTACCTTGAAGAGCAGAGCGGCGGATCGAGAATGAATCCTGCTGAGCTTGTTTGCCTTCAGTTGTATTGATAATGAGGTGAATCTCGCCATTTTTCAAGCGGTCCACAATATTTGGACGGCCTTCAGTTACTTTATTCACACGTTCACATTCAATACCTGCTGCTTTTATCACGTCATACGTGCCGCCAGTCGCAAGAATTTTGAAGCCGAAACCAGCTAGCTGCTTCGCAATACCAACAGCACGAGGCTTGTCAGAATCACGTACAGAGATGAATGCATGCTTCACTTCACCTTCGGTTGGAAGGCCAGGTAAGCGTTCATTCGCGCCTAGTACAGCTTTGTAGAATGCTTCGCCGAATGTTTTACCTACACCCATCACTTCGCCAGTCGATTTCATCTCAGGGCCAAGGATTGGGTCAACACCCGGGAATTTGTTGAATGGGAACACCGCTTCTTTTACAGAGAAGTGTTCAGGAATAATCTCTGAAGTGAATCCTTGAGATTCTAGAGATTGACCCGCCATACAACGTGCAGCAACTTTCGCTAAAGATTCACCGATACACTTAGAAACGAACGGTACAGTACGAGACGCACGTGGGTTCACTTCAAGAATGTAAACATCAGTGCCTTTAACCGCAAACTGAACGTTCATCAAACCGATTACGCCAAGCTCTTTCGCCATGGCAATCGTTTGACGACGCATTTCGTCCTGTACTTCTTGAGATAAAGAGTAAGGAGGAATCGAACATGCAGAGTCACCTGAGTGAATACCGGCTTGTTCAATGTGCTGCATGATACCGCCGATCACAACGTCTTTACCGTCAGATACGCAGTCCACGTCAACTTCGATGGCATCATCAAGGAAGTGGTCAAGAAGAACAGGCGCTTCGTTCGATGCCTGAACCGCATCACGTAGGTAGCGTTTCAATTCGTCATCATTGTAGACGATTTCCATCGCACGACCACCAAGAACGTAAGAAGGACGCACCACCAGTGGGTAGCCAACTTTCGCCGCTTCAGCCATACCTTCTTCAGCAGATTTTACGATGCTGTTGTTCGGCTGACGAAGTTGCAGACGTTGAATCATTTGCTGGAAACGTTCACGGTCTTCTGCACGGTCAATCGCATCAGGTGATGTACCAATAATTGGCGCACCAGCTTCTTCCAAAGCACGAGCCAATTTCAAAGGTGTTTGACCACCGTATTGTACGATAATGCCTTTAGGCTTCTCGACACGCACGATTTCAAGTACATCTTCCAACGTAATTGGTTCGAAGTACAAACGATCAGAAGTGTCGTAATCTGTAGAAACCGTTTCAGGGTTACAGTTCACCATGATGGTTTCATAACCGTCTTCACGCATGGCAAGGGCAGCGTGTACACAGCAGTAATCGAACTCGATACCTTGACCAATACGGTTAGGGCCGCCACCGATGACCATGATCTTGTCGCGAGTTGAAGGATTCGCTTCACATTCTTCATCGTAAGTTGAGTACATGTACGCTGTATCAGATTCGAATTCAGCGGCACAGGTATCTACACGTTTGTAAACTGGAGTCACACCCAGGTTCCAACGGTGTTTACGGAATTGTTTTTGTGAAATGCCCATCAAGCCAGCGATACGAAGATCTGACAAACCTTTACGTTTAAATGCACGGATATTGTCGGCATTTAAGTCACCAAAACCTAAAGTTTTGATTTGGTTTTCAGTTTTGATGATGTCTTCGATCTGGATCAAGAACCAGCGGTCAATATTTGTTGCAGCAAATACTTCGTCTAGGGTGAAACCGTGACGGAATGCATCGCCTACGTACCAGATACGCTCAGGACCTGGAACTTTAAGTTCTTGCAGGATCTTTTCTTTCGCGCCTTCAGTACCCACTTCGATTTTTTCATCAAAGCCGCAAGTACCCACTTCAAGACCACGAAGCGCTTTTTGCATAGACTCTTGGAAGTTACGACCAATCGCCATCACTTCACCTACAGATTTCATCTGCGTGGTTAAAGTTGCGTCCGCTTGTGGGAATTTCTCGAAGTTGAAACGAGGAATCTTGGTAACAACGTAGTCAATTGCAGGTTCGAATGATGCTGGTGTTGTACCGCCAGTGATGTCGTTTTTCAACTCATCAAGGGTGTAACCCACAGCCAGTTTCGCAGCAATTTTCGCAATCGGGAAACCAGTTGCTTTAGATGCCAATGCAGATGAACGAGAAACACGTGGGTTCATCTCGATGACAACCATACGGCCGTCTTTCGGGTTAATACCGAACTGAACGTTCGAACCACCAGTTTCAACACCAATTTCACGAAGTACAGCTAAAGAAGCATTACGCAGTAACTGGAATTCTTTGTCTGTAAGCGTTTGAGCAGGAGCAACAGTGATGGAGTCACCTGTGTGCACGCCCATTGGGTCAAAGTTTTCGATTGTACATACGATGATACAGTTGTCGTTTTTGTCACGAACAACTTCCATCTCGTACTCTTTCCAGCCAATGAGTGATTCATCAATCAATAACTGTTTAGTTGGAGAAAGATCGAAACCGCGTTCACAGATTTCAATGAATTCTTCACGGTTATACGCGATACCGCCACCAGAACCACCCATGGTGAATGATGGACGGATAATCACTGGGAAGCCGAAACGTGCTTGAATTTCAAGCGCGTGTTCCATTGATTCAGCAACGTCAGCTTTTGGACATTCAAGACCAATTTTACGCATTGCCTGGTCGAAGAGTTTACGGTCTTCAGCTTTTTCGATCGCTTCTTTGGTCGCACCGATCAATTCAACATTGTATTTTTCTAAAATGCCGTGCTCGTCTAGGGCAAGGGCACAGTTCAATGCAGTTTGACCGCCCATGGTTGGAAGAACTGCATCTGGGCGTTCTTTCTCAATGATGGCTGCAACAGTTTGCCAGGTGATTGGCTCGATGTAAGTTGCATCTGCCATAGCAGGGTCAGTCATGATGGTCGCTGGGTTAGAGTTGACCAAAATAACACGGTAGCCTTCTTCACGAAGTGCTTTACACGCTTGAGCACCTGAGTAGTCAAACTCACATGCCTGACCGATCACAATCGGACCTGCACCGATAATTAAGATGCTTTTAATGTCTGTACGTTTAGCCATGATGCTTCCTTAATTACTTCTTAGATGCTTCGATAAGTTCGATGAAATGATCGAACAATGGTGCGCAGTCATGTGGACCAGGGCTTGCTTCAGGGTGACCCTGGAAGCTGAACGCAGGTTTATCTGTGCGATGCATACCTTGCAAGGTTTGGTCGAACAGTGATTTGTGCGTTGCTTTCAAGTTAGCCGGTAGCGTATCTGTATCTACTGCGAAGCCGTGGTTTTGAGAAGTAATCATCACTGTACCATCTTCAAGATTTTGTACAGGATGGTTGGCACCGTGGTGACCGTGAGGCATTTTCACAGTTTTTGCACCTGAGGCAAGTGCAAGAATCTGGTGGCCTAAACAAATACCAAATACTGGAATTTCAGTCGTTTCTACAATTGTTTTTACAGCTTCAATTGCGTAGTCACATGCTGCTGGATCGCCGGGACCATTTGACAGGAACACGCCATCCGGATTCAAAGCAAGGACTTTTTCTGCAGGAGTTTCAGCAGGTACAACAGTCAATTTACAACCGCGATCCGCAAGCATACGTAAGATGTTGGTTTTGACACCGTAATCGTATGCAACAATATGGAATTTAAGTTCAGGTTGAGAGAACCCTTTGCCTAGAGTCCAAGAGCCTTCTGTCCATTCAAAACCTTCAGGGTCGCAGCATTCTTTAGCAAGGTCTAAACCATTTAAACCGCCAAAAGCACGGGCTTTAGCTAAAGCTTCTTCCTCTGTAGCGTTTTCGCCAGCAAGGATACAACCGTTTTGTGCACCTTTAGATCGCAGAATACGCGTTAGTTTACGCGTATCAATGTCTGCGATAGCCACAACGTTGTGTTGTTTAAGATAATCACCAAGTGATTGCTCAGCACGGAAGTTACTATGCAATAAAGGAAGGTCACGAATGATCAATCCGTTGGCCCAAACTTTATGAATTCGACCTGACTCAGCGTCTTCATCATTACAACCTGTATTACCAATATGAGGATAAGTCAGGGTGACAAGTTGTTGTGCATAACTAGGGTCAGTCAAAATTTCTTGATAGCCAGTCATGGCAGTGTTGAAAACGACTTCACCAGTCGTACTACCCGATGCGCCAATTGAAGTACCTTTAAAAATAGTACCATCGGCAAGGGCTAAAATTGCTGGGGTGCTCAAACCAAAGCTCCTGAAATTTAGGCTGTAAAAAAGCGAGTAGACGAAAAAAAAGGAAGGCTATTATAAAACCTATCCTCCTTGTCTGCTCGCTTGAACTTAACACGGCATTATACGCAGAAATAGCCTTTAAGTCCAACGGCTTTACAGTAAAAGTATGAGATAAATCCCTTGCTTTTTGGCTTAAAGTCTGTTTCTGCATCTATGTATGTAAAATGTAAGCAAATTAGAATTGTCTAACAAATCAAAACTTAAATTTTATCAAAACGGAATACGCTAGAGCTCTCATGTAATAACTATAGGAAAAAAGATCATGACCTTAGAACACAAGCCAACAAAAGCAAAAACTACCTTAAAGGAAGTGGTTGCAGAAGGTGCGGACAAGTTGGAACAGGCATCTAAAGAAGCACAGCAAAAAGTGACAGAAGCGGTGACAGAATCTACTGAGAATGTAAAAGCAGAAGCAAAGGAGGTACAGGCAAATGTTCAAGAGCAGATTCAAAGTTTAAAACAAGACCTTTTTCAGCGTATTGAAACCATTAAAAAGCAACTCAATTTTTCACAGAAAGATTTGGCAGAATTGAAAGAGTTCGTAAAAGCTGAATTTAATGCGGTGATTGAAGACTTATCGAAACTTGGCAAAGAGTTAAAAGACGATGTCGGCCAAATTTCAGTGAAACATAAAGATCATCTGGCTGAAACTTTAAAACGTTCTAAAGAACATACTTTAGATGTGTGGAAAAAGGTGTCAGTGAAGTCGGATGAGGAACCTACTTTAAAAAGCTGACATATAAGTAGACATGTCTACTTATACTGGCGAGGAAGGACCCTATGCTAGTTTTCTTCAGGTACACATTGAAGACATAAAAAAGTGAGGTATTTTGCCTCACTTTTTTACTGTTTGAATATTGCTGCTATGCTCTAGAACTGATGTAGCCAATCACGCTTGTTGTGAAAGTCCGCATTTGGACTGCTGTGTTGCATGGCATAATATTGTTCGCCTTGCGAGGTTTTGAGTACAGCGCTTAAGCCCAGAAACAAATCCGACCATTGCAATTTGTGCTTTAACATAAACTCGGTTAAATCAAGGCTCACATTTAAACCATAATGTGTGCGTTTAAGCTGGTTCAGTTCGATGTCATCGGCGGCTTGAGGCGGCATATCTTCCGGATAGCGATATTCCTCAAACTGATAGGCCTGCCACGCCTGGGAGGGCGACAGATTGATTTCACGATAGAAATCCTCACCCTGTACACCAATAAAAATTTCAAAACAGGTGTGTTCCCATAGGAAATCTTGACGAGGGTAGTCTTGAACCAGTTCAGGCCATTGTATGAGCTGGTTGGGGTCGCGTAACCAGTAGCCCACATTTAAGCTATATGGGCTTTGTTGTTCAATCGCAGCAACCAGGGAGATCGATTGAAAGCGACGATCAAAGGCGCTAAGTTCGTAACTTGCCATAAAATCTGCTTAGTTAGACAAATGAGCGTGACGAACCAAGTTGGATAATTTGGCATTCTGTTTTGCTGCTTTTTTATAAATCAGCGCAATTTTACCAATTTTTTGAACAACTTCAGCACCAGTTTGAGCTGAAAGATCTTCGATTAAAGATGCGCGTTCTTCACGATCTTCCGCTACGATTTTCACTTTAATCAATTCGTGATCGTTTAAAGCGCGGTTTAATTCTTCGACTACAGCTTCAGTCAAACCTTTATCGCCTAGCATAACCACCGGGTTTAATGCATGTCCGATTTGACGTAAACGTTTACGTTCCTGAATAGATAAAGCCGCCATAAAGATAACCTAATTTTAAAAACGGCTCAGTATAACAAATGCCAAGTTTAAACGCTTTATATTCTGTTGAAATAATCGATTTCAATTATTGAAAAAAACCTTTCAAAGATTGGATTTAGATACAGATGTATACTGCAAGGCCTATGTTTTTCACGTACAATCACCTATTAGAAGTTTTTTATTATTTAGAGAGTTATGGCGACACGCATTACCAACCAGAAGTTGTCAAAAAGTAGTCGAGAGTGGATGCGCGAGCATTTGGATGATCCTTTTGTAAAGAGAGCACAAAAGGAAGGTTATCGTGCGCGTGCTGCTTATAAGCTTCTTGAAATTCAAGAAAAATACAAAATTATTAAACCAGGCATGACTGTGGTTGACCTGGGTGCGGCACCCGGCAGTTGGTCACAAATTGCCGGTAAATTAGTCGGTGACAAAGGCTTGTTGATTGCCTCCGACATTTTACCTATGGATGCCTTGCCGGATGTGACCTTCCTGCAAGGTGACTTCCGTGAGGAAGAAGTTTTTGAAAAATTGTTAAATATTTTAAACGGAAGGACTGTAGACGTTGTAATTTCGGATATGGCCCCCAATACATCAGGTAATAAGGCTGTAGATCAACCGCGTCAAATTTACTTGTGTGAACTGGCTTTAGATTTTGCCAACAAGGTTTTAGGACCGAAAGGCCAATTTATCGTCAAGGTTTTCCAGGGCACCGGATTTGACGAATTCCGTAAACAAGTTGTAGATAGCTTTGATGTATTGAAGACGGCAAAACCTGCCGCTTCACGTGCCCGTTCTAAAGAAGTATTTTTAATCGGGCAAGGTCGTAAGAAGGCCTCTACATAAAGTTTACTTGCCAAGACGTTAAAAATTGTGCATTTTGTACATTTTTAAAATATTGCAAAGCTGATCTTCAGCTTAAATTAGGGTCACCCATTTTTGGGCATGATCAAATTAGATTGATATGGGAATAAAGCTTTGAGCGATCTCTTCAAGAATGCCGTATTGTGGCTGGTTATACTGGGTGTGCTGATTCTGATTTTCAGTAACATCAGTGACCGCAATCAACCGACTGCAATGAATTATTCAGAGTTTGTTTCAGCGGTGAATGCTGGTCAAATTAAGCAAGTCACCATTGATGGCGAAAGAATTCGTGGTGAAAAAACAAACGGTTCAGAGTTTGAAAGCATTCGTCCCGCGGTTCAAGACCCGGAACTGATGCCAAATCTCATTAAACATAATGTTGTTGTAGAAGGGACTGCACCGCAACGTCAAGGTTTGTTGATGCAACTTCTTATCGCTAGCTTCCCTGTACTTTTAATCATTTTGTTATTCATGTTCTTTATGCGCAACATGGGTGGTGGTGCAGGTGGCAAAAGCGGTCCGATGAGCTTTGGTAAATCGAAAGCCAAAATGCTGTCTGAAGACCAAATTAAAGTCACCTTTAGCGATGTTGCTGGCTGTGATGAAGCTAAACAAGAAGTTGTTGAAATTGTAGATTTCTTGAAAGATCCATCTAAATTTAAACGTCTGGGCGCAAGTATTCCTAAAGGCGTATTGATGGTTGGTCCTCCGGGTACCGGTAAAACCTTGCTTGCCAAAGCGATTGCAGGTGAAGCAAAAGTTCCGTTCTTCAGTATTTCAGGTTCTGACTTTGTCGAAATGTTCGTGGGTGTTGGTGCATCACGTGTACGTGACATGTTTGAACAGGCAAAACGCCATGCCCCATGCATTATCTTTATTGATGAGATTGATGCAGTCGGTCGTCACCGTGGTTCAGGTACTGGCGGTGGTCACGATGAACGTGAACAGACACTCAACCAGATGCTGGTAGAAATGGATGGTTTTGAAGGTAATGAAGGCATTATCGTCATTGCTGCAACCAACCGTGCCGATGTTCTTGATAAAGCACTCCTTCGTCCTGGTCGTTTTGACCGTCAGGTGATGGTAGGCCTTCCAGACATTAAAGGCCGTGAACAGATTCTGAATGTACACTTGAAAAAATTGCCTTCACACACGGGTGTGGATGTCAGAGTGCTGGCACGTGGTACTCCAGGTTTCTCTGGTGCACAATTGGCGAACCTTGTAAACGAAGCAGCGTTATTTGCTGCCCGTCGTAACAAGAACACAGTCGACATGCATGACTTTGAAGATGCTAAAGACAAGATCTATATGGGTCCTGAACGTAAATCGATGGTGATTCGTGAAGAAGAACGTCGTGCTACTGCTTACCATGAAGCCGGTCATGCGATTGTGGCTGAAATTTTGCCGGGTACTGACCCTGTACATAAAGTGACCATTATGCCGCGTGGTTGGGCTTTGGGTGTGACCTGGCAGTTGCCGGAACAAGATGCAATTAGTCATTACAAAGACAAAATGCTGAATGAAATTTCGATTTTGTTTGGTGGCCGTATTGCTGAAGAAGTCTTCATTAACCAAATGTCGACCGGTGCTTCAAATGACTTTGAACGTGCAACCAAAATGGCACGTGCAATGGTCACTAAATACGGTATGTCTGACAAGATGGGCGTGATGGTTTATGAAGATGAAAACCAAAACGGCTTCTTTGGAAATGTCGGTAGTCGTACCATTTCTGAAGCAACGCAACAGCAGGTAGATGCCGAAGTTCGCCGCATTCTGGATGAACAGTATAAAGTTGCTCGTGAGGTTCTGGAAAACCACAAAGAGATCGCGCATGCCATGGTGAAAGCTTTGATGGAATGGGAAACCATTGATCGTGACCAAATCCGTGACATCATGGAAGGTCGTGAACCACAACCACCTAAAGTATATGTTGCTGAAAATCCGGTGATTGATGTAACACCAACAGATGGTCCTGCAACTCCTCCACCATTACCAGCGAGCTAAGTTGGATGGTTAGAAAAAAGAGTCTCAAATGAGGCTCTTTTTTTTATGGATAAGGCAGTTGTGTCTGAAAAGATTTCAGACTGTAAAATTGTAGAGTTGTTAGAATAGCCGGATTGCTTGAAGGAGAAATATAATGCAATTGATGCCATTACCTAATCGAATGCTGCAATGTGGTCAAATGAAGTTGGACTTGTCTCAACCACATGTTATGGGAATTCTGAATGTGACTCCAGACTCTTTCAGTGATGGCGGAAAGCATAATGCCAAAGATCAGGCCATAGCGTATGCCTTGCAGATGATAGAGGGTGGTGCAAGCGTAATAGATGTTGGGGGCGAATCAACCCGTCCCGGAGCTTCTGTGGTAGAGGTGGATGAAGAAATACGCCGTGTGGTGCCTGTAGTTGAAGAATTGGCCAAGCATGATGTCATTATTTCAATTGATACCTCACAACCCGAAGTGATTAAAGCTGCCGTTCAAGCAGGGGCACATATCTGGAATGATGTGCGTGCATTAACCCGTCCTCATGCCTTGCTAACTGCTGCTGAGCTGAATATTCCTGTGATTATTATGCATATGCGTGGCGAACCCACCACCATGAATAATTTAGACCAGTATGATGATGTAACCACTGATGTGATTAAAGAGCTACAGCAGAGAGTAGATGATGCGATAGAGGCTGGGATAAAACCTGAAAATATTGTGATTGATCCGGGCTTTGGTTTTGCTAAAAATGCACAGCAAAATTTGAAGCTGTTAAATGAACTTTATAAATTAAATGATATGGGTTATCCAATTTTATCGGCACTTTCCCGGAAGCGTTTTATTGGTGAAGCTCTGGGTGGGGCTGATGCTCAAAATCGTGCGATGGGTTCTGTTGCTGCTCATTTATTTAGTATTCAACAGGGGGCCTGCATGGTACGAGCACATGACGTCAAGGCAATGAGTGATGCCATTAAAGTATGGCAGGCGATGAATAATCTGGGTGTATAACCTAGGTATATAAAAAAGCTCGATAAGGTATCGAGCTTTTTTAGTTTAAGGTGTAATTGTTGACTGATATTTAATTACTTCAAAGACATGTAAATAAAAATGGGGGGAAATCACCTTTTTTATTGTAGCGTTTGGTAATTTTGTTGCTTTGTGTTATACAAGCTCGCTTTAATGCATGTCTTTTTTGAGTGTTGTATGTTTGAAGATTTACTTCTCCCGATGTTTGATGATGAATATTATCCCGATATTCTTGTGGCTGAAGTCAAGCAGGCCATAAAACAGTTTGCAAAGAAGGTGGCTAAGCCTGATTTATCTGAAGTAGAAATTTATCATTTTGCTGCTGAAACTGTGGTTCTAATCAATAAGATGAAACCGCAATTTGAGGATTTGGATTCTTCCTTGGATGATACGGCAGCCGATTATATTGCTGAAGCCATGATGATGGTGGTGCAAGATAACGGTTATATGGATATTGAAATGGAAGAGCTGGTATCGAATAGAGAGTGGTAAGTCACTCTCTGTTTGTCCTTTTATATTTAAGGCTTAGCCGGAGGAGGAAAAAGATCGCTTAGATGGCAACTTGCCTGTATATGAATTTCTGCTATCTCGTCTACTATCAAATGAAATTTCTCGGTTTCACTATAGGCTCTTGTTCTGAGATTAAGCCAGAAGTACGGCTCTTGTCGCAGTAAGCTTCTAATCTGCTTTTCATCTTCCGGGTGATTAAAATGTAGGGGATAGGAATATTTAGCTAAAGTACAATCATTTAAAACAAGCTGTCCCTGATTTTCCTCAACGGTACCAAAAAATAAATCATAAACCTTTTGGCTCTGTGAGTTTTCAACCGCTACTATTGCGTGAGTCAAACTTGCGTTCATCAATATGAACAGGCTGATATACAGTAGGTAATACATTTTATTTCGCTTCATTTTTATTTTGTCTTTTTTATTGGTTTACGATAATTAAATTATTCAGGCATAAAAAAACCAGCTTATCGCTGGATCTTTTATCGCACCACTTTAATACATATTAAAATGGTGCCCGAGGCCAGACTCGAACTGGCACGCTTTGTGGGCGGGGGATTTTAAATCCCCTGTGTCTACCGATTTCACCACTCGGGCATGTGCGCCATAATAGTGGAGGAAATAAAACTTGGCAAGTGTCTTTCCATGTATTTGCTTTCTTTTCAATCAATTCATGTGCTTATCGCTATAAAATAGGGCTTTGACTAAACTTTTCCTCTTAAAATGGTTATGTCATCTACATCAAGCTATCCAGATAGGTTTCGACATCTATATGCTTGTGTGTTTTGCACAGTTCATTTTCATAACGAATCAGCTGTATATGCAAATCGATAAACTGTTTTTCTTGTTGTTGTAGTCTATGAAGGGCAGCTGAGTTTTTTCTCATGAATAGGCTTTTTAACTGAATCTTTAACACCTGCTTATAGGCCCAAAAACAAATGCGGCGGGTTTCTTGCAGATAAAAATATTGCTCGTTTTGTGTACTTTCACGGAACATATTTTCTTTATAAAAACGAACAAAACCAAAACTCAAGGCAAAGAAAAAAAGAATAATTTGTAAAACCGTACTTTCAATATAAGCGATATTGATGGCTTGTAGCACAATGAGTACCGCAAGTTTAACCGGAGTATGGCGAAGTTGCTGATATAAAGAAGTAGAGCTATGTTTGATCTGTTTGATGACCACGGGCGTATAAAGCATAAACAACAACATAATGGCTAACACAGCAATGCCTTGGGCACGAAAAGCATTCAATTGCGGAAATTGGCTAGCAATGAAATGACCCAAACTCATCGAAAGCGAGATAAAAATCATTGCGGCCAGAACCCAGGGAATTAGCTCCTTCAGTTCATCTAAAATTCCTTTAGTTTTGATCATGCTGTAAAACAAATAATTTCTTTTAAATGCTGCCGGGTACTGTTCCCGCAATTGATTTAAAAAAATTGCCGTTTGTTTATTACTGATCATAAGAATTAAAGAAACATAAAAATTAGAGCTAATATAAAGGATTTGAAAGCATTTAACAGAGTAAAATCAGAAAATTACAGATTCCTTATTTCAAGGCTAAGCTCTATTTATTTCACATGCAGGCATGAGTTTTTAGCATATTCATAATGGCTGAGATGTATTGCGCCAATTTACTTAATCTTAGGGTCATGTTTTAAACCGCTAAATGATGAATCGACTCGGGAGCTTAATTTTATTCCTGTATTCAGTGAGGAATTATGCGAAAATAGCCCTTTCTTATTTTTGTCCAAGGACAGTTCATGACTGATCAATCTCCTGAATCTTTAAGCGATATCGAAATTTTAGACATTTTACAGTCCATGAAAAGCGATGTGCTAAATACTGAAGCGAATGAGATGATCCGTAATGGGGGTAAAGCTGGTCGTCAAGAGGCACATAAAAATGCCCTAGTTGCTTTAAATGCCAGTTTTGAAAGCAAGTTTGTTGAAGCTGTCACTTTGGCCCTACATTTAAATGAAGCACAAAGTAAAAAAATTCGTTATAAAAAAGACCGTATTCGTATTTTAAAAGCGCACGGCATTGATTACTTAGCTATTGATGGGGCCGAAACAGCACAGGTTTTATCACAAATTGCACAGGCCATTACCCGTGAAGATGCGACTGTGACTCACGACTTGCATAATATTTTCCCGTTCTGGAAAGAAGGCTGGCCAATGGTGCAGTTCGACAATGCTTACAAGATTCTGGAAGATGACATTACTATTCACTATCAGGCTGTACTGGATGAACTGATCAGCAAGTACTAAGTATTTCGTTAAAAAAGCACCTTGTGGTGCTTTTTTGTGCATGAATAAGCAGAAAAAATTTATGTATAAAGCCAAGCCAGTAATATGCTGATGGGCCAAATAAAAAGTCGCCACCAGCTGATCAAGGGATACCAGAAAAACTCACCGATCCGCATGGTTGAATCATAATTTTTTCTTGAGCGTTCATAACTATAGGGCGTGATCCAGCACGCTAAAATAAGCAATACAATTGCTAAAATCAGAATCACAGGCTGGGTTTGCCGGGTGAAAAAATAATAAATCATATAAAGACCTGAATAGAAACTCAGGCAGGCGAGCAGGGCGGTCACTGAAATATTCATGGTTTTTATCTATCTAATTTTTATTTTAAGTTAAGGTGAGAAGAATCAGATTAATCTGATTCTTCTTTATTTTCATCGGTTTCGACCTGTTTTAAAAGACGCGTAACTAAGAGTTGGTCAATTTTAAAATGGTCAACATCCACTACTTCAAATTTATAGTTACCATAGATCACTGTATCGGCAGGGCGTGGAATCTTGCGTAGACGGTACATCATGAAACCGGCAAGTGTTTCATAATTTTCTTCATCCGGCATTTCATCAATTTCAAGGGCATGTTTCAGGTCCTCAATTGGCGTGCTACCATCAATCAGCCAGGAATTGTTATCGCGCTTGATAATTTGCTGATCAGCTTCAATTGGCGTGACCCAGTCGCCCATGACGGTAATCATAATATCAGACAAGGTAATTACGCCAACCACCAAGGCATATTCGTTAATTACCACCGCAAACTTTTCTTTGGTGGAACGGAAACGGTCCAGTAATTCAGATAAAGTCAAAGTATCTGGAATGGTCAATACATTACGAATGGTACTTTCATTGAGTTGCAGTAAAGACTGGTTATTCAGAATACGCACCAGAATATCTTTAGCATCAACATAACCAATCACATCATCAATATTTTCACTACACACCAGAAACTTGGAATAAGGATATTCAGCCAGTTTTTGCCGGATACTGGCTTCAGATTCTTTCAAAGTAAAATAGATGACATTTTCACGAGTTGTCATACTCGAAGGAACATTACGTTCTTCAAGCTCAAACACGTTTTCAATAAAGTGATGTTCCTGTTTCTGTAATACACCTGCCTGCGCACCTGCATCCATGACAGCAGAAATATCATCAAAGGTGATGTTGTCTTCACGGGTGGTATTGACCTTGAACAGGCGAAATAACAGATTGGCAATGGCATTAATGAACCAGGCCAGTGGACGACATACGCTAATAAAAATTTGAATCGGGTTGATCACAGACACAGCAATTTTTTCCGGTGCAATCATGGCCAGACGTTTTGGCATCAAGTCTGCAAACAGAATGAATAATGACGTGACTAAAGTAAAAGACAAGGCAAAACCGATCGTTTCAGCCCACGCACCCGTATAGAAACGTGAAACTAGCTCGAGAAAATAAGGACGGAAAGCACCTTCACCTAAAATACCGCCAAGAATAGCAACAGCATTTAAACCGATTTGTGAAGCTGCAAAAAAGTCTGCTGAATTTTCCTGTAAATCCAACACTTGCTGAGCACGTTCATCCCCTGATTCAGCCAGTATTTTTAGTTTAACTTTACGTGCACCCGCCAGGGCAATTTCGGTGAGCGATAAGAATCCCGCACCCGCAATGAGGATGATGATGATGACGATATTTTGAAAGAGGCTCACAAATCCACCTGTGGATCATCATTATTATGAATATTTTTAACATAAAAGAAGGTCAGGTAGTAATGAAATGACTACCCGACTAAATACAGTATAAGCTTAAAAAAGAAGAATTTAAGAAAAATTGTGCTTAATAATGTGAAAATTGCGAATTATTCATTAAAAATTCACGATTTTCTTCTTCGATCATTTGGCGAGCCACATATAGAATGAGCTGGCGCAACCAGCGATGTGCTGGGTGATGATGCAATAACGGACACCATGCCATCTTCAATTCAAACTCGGGAATATAGAAGGGTGGATCTTTCATCAGCAGGTTCTGGTTTTTAGCCTGTAAACGTGCAATGCGTGTTGGCAAAGTCGCAACGAGGTCAACATTGGCAGCCAATAATCCGGGCATTTGATAGTGACGGGTAAAGACCGAAATTTTACGCTTTTGACCAATACGTTCCAAAGCCTGATCAATCCAGCCCAAACCGGCCTGTTTTTCAGGATTGACCCCAAAGCCAACACCCATCCCTGTTTTAGAGACCCAAATATGCTGTGCATCTAAATAACTTTTAAGGTTTAAATTTCCTGCAGCAGGATGCTTGCTATTGAGCAAACAGGAAAAACTGTCTCGCCAGACCAGGACCTGGTGGAAACTTTGCGGAATTTCATTGAAACGGTTAATCGCCAGATCGACTTTGCCTTGTTCCATGTCACGGTAGGACACGTCACTGGGGGTTAAAAAGTCCAGTACCACATTGGGTGCTTCGGAGCGTAAGGCTTTAACCAAACGTGGTACTAAAGTCGCTTCAGCATAGTCCGAGGTCATAATGCGGAAAACACGATTCGATGTATAAGGACGGAACTCGGTACGCGGTTCCAGAATCATTGAAAGATCAGACAAGGCATCACGGATACGCGGCTGTAATTCCAAAGCACGTTCTGTGGGGGTCATTCCTTCAGAAGAACGAATTAACAGCGGATCATTAAATAAATTGCGTAAACGACGCAAAATGTTACTCATGGCAGGTTGGGTTACACCCAATTGTTCTGCAGCACGCGTGACATTTTTTTCGCGAAGCAGTACATCGAGATATATTAATAGATTGAGATCGACCCGCTCCAGATTCATACAAGAAATACCGAAAATAAGCTCATGAAATTATTTCGATTATGCCATAAGCGACAAGGCTTGTGTAGGAATATTGATGAAAAAAGAGACGGGATAATCGTGGAATTTTATATAGATAAAATGAATTAATGAATGAATTAACGAGGGTAAACGCCATGCTTATTGAAGTAAAGTTAAATGAATCAGAGAGAAAAATTCGCAGATTTTAATAGCAAATAAAGGCCTTTATTGAGTGAGCTATAAAAAGAAAATAGAAGAAATAAAATACAGTCATATTTTGATGATTTTGATGATTTTGATTAAAAATTTACATAAATGACTAAAAAAGTAGCTGGTCAAGCTTTTTCATTTCAAAGCACGACTTAAGTCTAATGAAGAAAAAAACGGCATTGTGAACACTTTGTAAGCAAAAAATGATTTTGAGTAATTAAAATAAAGTTAATTAAAACAATAATTTAAAATTTTGAAACATAAATATAATAAGACTTTGATCTACATATTTTTTAAATAAATACTGGGAATTAATCGAGAATATTGGATTAATTTTTTAACTCAATCTAATCTGTGTTCATCTTAACGAAGCGCTCTAAATCTGAACAAATAATATGAGTGTGATTTTAGCCTTCGCTTGATGAAATCCTAATATTATTACAGGAAAATATCATGACTACATACCAAACAGCGATTGATGCAATCCGCGAATTAAAAGCGAAATTCGGCAACACTTGGGCAGACATCAGTGCTGAAGACGCTGCACGTATGCAAATGCAAAACCGTTTCAAAACTGGTTTAGACATTGCTAAATATACAGCTGCGATTATGCGTCGTGATATGGCTGCTTATGATGCTGACTCTAGCAAATATACTCAATCATTAGGTTGCTGGCACGGTTTCATCGCACAACAAAAAATGATTGCGAACAAAAAATACTTCGGTACGACTGAACGCCGTTATATCTACCTTTCTGGCTGGATGGTTGCAGCTCTTCGTTCAGAATTCGGTCCACTTCCTGACCAATCTATGCACGAAAAAACTTCTGTTCCTGCATTGATCGAAGAAATCTATACATTCTTGCGTCAAGCTGATGCGAAAGAATTAAACGATTTGTTCCGCGCACTTAAAAAAGCTCAAGATGCTGGTGACACTGCTAAAGCTGCTGAAATCACTGCTCAAATCGACGGTTTCCAAACTCACGTTGTGCCAATTATTGCGGACATCGATGCTGGTTTCGGTAACGAAGAAGCGACTTACTTACTTGCTAAGAAAATGATCGAAGCGGGTGCTTGTGCACTACAAATCGAAAACCAGGTTTCTGATGCTAAACA
Source organism: Acinetobacter uliginosus (assembly GCF_044130295.1). NCBI lineage: Bacteria > Pseudomonadati > Pseudomonadota > Gammaproteobacteria > Moraxellales > Moraxellaceae > Acinetobacter > Acinetobacter uliginosus. Next base: position 19,310 of record NZ_JBIQOC010000001.1, read on the forward strand.
ATGTGGTCACCAAGCTGGTAAAGTAACAGTTCCACACGAAGACTTCATCGCGAAAATCCACGCACTTCGCTATGCATTCTTAGAAATGGGTCTTGACGACGGTATCATCGTTGCACGTACTGACTCTGAAGGCGCTGACTTGACTCAAAAAATCCCAGTGGTTAAAGAGCCAGGCGACATCGCTTCTCAATACATCAGCTACTTAGACACAACTGAAATTGACATTTCAGAAGCGCAAGAAGACGAAATCCTGATCAAACGTGATGGTAAACTTCACCGTCCTAAACGTTTAGCATCTGGTTTGTACCAGTTCCGCGAAGGCACTCAAATCGACCGCGTTGTACTTGACTGTGTAACTAGCCTACAAAACGGTGCTGACCTGCTTTGGATCGAAACTGCAACTCCAAACGTTGACGAAATCGCTCACATGGTGAACCGTGTTAAAGAAGTTGTTCCAAATGCGAAACTTGTTTATAACAACTCACCATCGTTCAACTGGACTTTAAACTTCCGTCAACAAGCTTACGACCGTTGGGTTGCTGAAGGTAAAGACGTTTCTGCTTACGACCGTGCTAAATTAATGAGCGCTGAGTACGATGCTACTGAATTAGCTGCTGAAGCTGACGAAAAAGTTCGTACATTCCAGGCAGATGCTTCTCGTGAAGCAGGTGTGTTCCACCACTTGATCACACTTCCGACTTACCACACAGCTGCTCTTTCTACTCACGAGCTTGCTCAAGGTTACTTCGGTTCTGAAGGTATGTTGGCTTATGTTGCTGGCGTACAACGTAAAGAAATCCGCGGTACCATCGCTTGTGTGAAACACCAAGCAATGGCGGGTTCTGACATCGGTGACGACCACAAAGAAATCTTCGCTGGTGACAATGCCCTTAAAGCTGGTGATGACTCTAAAAACACTATGAACCAATTCTCTGCTCACTAAGCACTGAACTGATTCAAAAAACCCGGCGCAAGCCGGGTTTTTTTATGTCTTAAAGAAAGTTTAGATTGAGATATAAAAAAAGCACCTGATAAAAGGTGCTTTTTGAAAATTGATAAAGATGAAAGCCGTAAAATGATTACTTGATTAAAATAATCAGCCAGACAAAGAAGATGATGCCAAGGGCTACAAACTGTGCAGCACTGCCCATGTCTTTGGCATTTTTTGAAAGTGGATGTTTGTCTAGGGAAATACGATCGACCACTGCTTCAATCGCTGAATTCAATAATTCCACAATCAAAGCCAGTAAGCAGACAGCAACCATGAGCGCTTGTTCAACCGCGCTCACATCAAGAAAAAAACTGCCCGGAATGAGTATGACATTGATCAGGACGATTTGACGAAAAGCGGCTTCATGGATAAATGCAGATTTAAAACCAGCAAGAGAATACTGGGTTGCATTCAATACACGCTTAACACCGGTTTTACCTTTAAAGGGGGAATAAGAGTTCATTGCACTTAAATATTCAATAATTTGCACCATCATATTTGGTTTTGCTTAAGCAAAAATTAATTACATTAACTTAATTAAAATATTGAAATGCAATAGTAAAAAATATGTCCTAAGCTTGCTTTAAAAGCCGTGGTAATTTAATAAAGAAAATTCCTTCACATTTTCTCCTTATTTAAGGCAAAGTCTTATTTTTCTGTTAAATATGATTGGCTTTTATAGTTTTGTCATTGATGATCAAGATCAGATCAATCATTTTAGTTATTCAATGATCGAGTTGAATTTTTTATCCCTTAGCACTTAAGTGACCAGGATATATGCTGTCTAGATTTTTTATTCATCGACCGATTTTTGCAGGTGTTTTAGCCATTATCCTGATGGCTTTTGGGGTTTTTGCAACGCTGAATTTACCGGTAGAGCGCTTTCCTGACATCGCCCCGCCACGGATTAGCGTCAGTGCCAGCTACAATGGTGCTTCAGCAGAAACGGTGGAAGAAAGTGTCACCCAGGTGCTGGAACAGCAAATAAAAGGCATTGATCATTTGCTGTATTTTAGTTCCAGCAGTGATTCATCCGGGCGCAGTCGCATTAACATCAGTTTTGAAAATGGCACTGATCCCGATACTGCACAAGTCCAGGTACAAAATGCAATTAATGGCGTGCTGAACCGTTTACCGGATGAAGTGCAACGTCAGGGAGTGAATGTATTCAAGTCACTGGGTGACACGCACATGGTCATTGGCCTATATGATGCTTCGGGAAAAAGTGACAGCATTGCCTTATCCGACTACATGCAGACCCACCTGGAAGAAGATCTGGCACGTATAGATGGTGTGGGGGAGGTTGATGTCTTTGGTTCGCAATATGCCATGCGCATCTGGCTAAACCCGTTAAAATTAAAACAATACAATTTAATGCCGAGTGATATCCGCGCCGCTATTGAAGCGCAAAATACCCAGGTTGCAGCAGGGGCGGTGGGTGATTTACCGACAGTAGCAGACCAGTATTTAAATGCCAAAGTCACTTCTGGTTCACGTTTAAAAACGGTGCCGGAATTTGAAAATATCATTGTCAAATCTGCGCGTGATGGCAGCTTTATTTATTTAAAAGATGTCGCCCGGGTTGAACTGGGTGCAGAAAATTATCAATCCATGAACACCATTAACGGCTTTTCTTCTGCCGGGATGGGGATTTCGCTGGCTTCAGGTGCCAATGCCTTGGCGACTTCAGCCCTGATTCAGGCTGAAGTGGACCAGATTTCAAAGCAGCTTCCTGAAGGCTATAAGCTGGTTTATCCGCGTGACAACACGCCATTTGTAAAAGAATCCATCAAGGAAGTGGTGAAAACCCTGGTGGAAGCCGTGTTGCTGGTGATTGTGGTAATGTTCCTGTTTTTGCAAAACTGGCGCGCAACCCTGATTCCTGCGGTTACTGTACCTGTAGTATTGCTGGGTACGATGGCAGTCTTGTATGTACTCGGATTGAGTATTAATACGTTGACCTTGTTTGCTTTGGTTCTGGCCATCGGCTTGCTGGTAGATGATGCCATTGTGGTGGTGGAAAATATTGAGCGGCTGATGCATGAGAAAAATTTGACGGCTCAAGAAGCATCACTTGAATCCATGCAGGAAATTAGCGGGGCATTGGTAGGTATTACCTTGGTACTCACAGCCGTGTTTATTCCCATGGCATTTTTTGGCGGTTCCACGGGTGTGATTTATCGCCAGTTTTCCATTACCCTGGTTGTTGCCATGGCTTTATCGCTGGCTGTTGCCCTGATTTTAACTCCAGCTTTATGTGCCCTGATTTTAAAGCCGAATCCACAGCCTGCCCGATGGGCGGTCTGGTTTAACCAAAAACTGGATGGCTTAAAACATGGTTATTTAAAATTATCCAATCTTAGCCTGCAGCATAAGGCAATTTGCCTCGTCATTTTTGCGGCACTGATCAGTGTTTTTGCGCTGTTCTATCGGGCTTTACCGACCAGTTTTATTCCCAGTGAAGATCAGGGCATTTTAAACGTGCAGTTTAAACTGGCAGATGGCGCGCCGATGTCGAAAAGTTCCGAAATTGGGGAGCAAATCAGACAGTATTTCCTGAAAAATGAAAAAGATAATGTCAATCTGGTGATGGTTCGTTATGGCCGTAATATGGCCGGAACGGGACAAAACTTAGGTCAGGGTTTTATTGCCTTAAAGCCTTGGGATGAACGCTCCGGCAAAGAAAATTCGGCTCAAGCCATTCGTGAGCGCGCCTTAAAGCATTTTAAAAACAATCCGAATGCACAAATTAATGTGACGATGCCCGCTTCAGTCAGTGGTTTAGGCCAAACTGACGGGCTGGATTTCTGGATTCGTGACATCAATGGCCAAGGTCGTGCCTATCTGGATAGCCAGTTAAAGCAATTGCAGCAGCAGGCAAAACAATACAGCAGTTTTGAAAATCTGGACAAGCGTTCAAATCCAGATAAAGCAGGCTTAAAGGTGAATATTGACCAGAAACTGGCGATGGCCAATGGTCTGTCGCAAGCAGCCATTAACAGTACCCTGGCAAGCGCCTGGGGCGGCAGCTATATCAATGATTTTATTGATCGTGGCCGGATTAAACGGGTGATGATGCAGGGCGATGCGGAATTTCGTTCCAAACCTGAAGACCTGCAATACTGGTATGTGCGCAATGACTTGAACCAGATGGTGTCCTTTAGCAATTTTGCCACGGTCAGCTGGAGTGGCGGGCCGGATGTGGTGAACCGTTATATGGGCTACACTGCATTGCAAATGGAAGCAGATACCGCCAAAGATGTCAGCTCGGGCGTGGCAATGCGTGATGTTGAACAGCTAGTTGCACAGCACCCGGGGATAGACGTGGCGTGGAGCGGTTTGTCCTATGAAGAAAAACGCTCGAGTAATCAGGCTATATTGCTGTATATATTGTCGATTGGCTTTATTTTTCTGTGTTTGGCTGCACTGTACGAAAGCTGGTCTATCCCTACGGCAGTATTAACTGCCATTCCTTTGGGGATTAGCGGCAATATCCTGTTCAGTTATTTTGCCGGTTTTCCAAATGACATTTATTTCCAGATTGCCTTACTCACCACCATTGGCCTGTCCTGTAAAAATGCCATTTTAATTGTCGAGTTTGCCGCACTTGCCGAGCAGCAAGGCCGCAGTGTGATTGAGGCTGCACTGGAAGGGGCCAGTCTGCGTTTACGCCCGATTCTGATGACTTCTCTGGCCTTTGGTGCAGGGGTAATTCCGCTGGTATTTGCCTTTGGTGCGGGTGCTGTCAGCCGTCAGGAAATTGGGGTGAGTGTGTTGGGTGGGGTAATTTTTGCCACCGTTTTGGTGCTGATTTTTATTCCCTTTATGTATGTGCTGATTCGTACGCTGTTGAAAACCAAACCGAAAACATAATCTGATTAGTTCTATCCTTCAATATTCCTTTAGCGAAAAGAGAATATTGAAGGATTTTCTTATTATATAAGACTGTTCAATAGTTAAGATATCTTTGTAAATGTCTCAGTCAAATTAGGCTGAGGTAGCTTGATTTCAGCCGGCTTTCACTACATTAATCATATCGATACACAGCATGTAGAAAAGACATGATGTAATCTCGATTATTTAGATCATTATTTTTTTGGAATGTGGCAATGCCAGAGCAACAACAAAAAAAATTGAGCCAACAGGAAGTCGTACGTTTGGAACGCGATTTAGCCAAGTTCGCGAATATGATGGATTCGGTGGTACGGATTCCATTCACCAAACAAGGTGTCGGGGCAGATGCTGCCTTAAGTACCATTCCTGTGGCTGGCGATGTTGCCGGTTTTGCATTGACCTGTTATGCCATCTATAAGGCCAAGCAAATTGGTGTACCGCAAAACAAGCTGACTCCAGTGCTGAGATTGGCCATGATGGATGCTGTGGTTGGTTTTATCTCTGTAGCGGGAACGATTTTTGACGTTTTTATTCGTCCTAGTCGCAAAGCCTTAACCATTGTTCATGATCATATTCGTGAGGAATATCAGATTCGCAGTGAGTCACATGTCACCCATCCCTTTTTGCATGAACGTCTGGAACAGAAGCAGCAGTCTTCTGCATTTTGGCGTAACCCTGTCGTGGCCTGGGTCTGGCTGCACCTTCCTGACTTATTGGGTGTTATTGTTATCATTTTATTGGCTATTGCCATGTGGCTGGGATTGAGCTGGTTATGGCAATGGTGGCAAACACTGAATATTTAAGGTTATGCAAGATCAATCAATTGATGATTTTCTCTCGATATCGTGTGTATGAGTGGTGTGCATAATTGATTTCAATGACCGTCTATTAGCGGATTTAGCCACAAAAAAGCCTCCATCGTGGAGGCTTTTTATATCCCGTCTATCTAAACAGATTCAGTCTAAACAGATTATGGGCAATTTAACTGTTGTAATGCAGCTACACGTTGTTCAATACTAGGGTGGGTCTGGAACAAGGCAGCCAAGCTGAAACCTTGTTCTTTGCCTTCTGCAATAGAGAAAGCTTTCATTTCTTTCGGCATTTGATCTGGCAATTCTGATTCTGCCTGTAAACGCAGTAAGGCGGAAATCATCGCCTGTTTACCGGCTAAACGTGCACCCGCTTCATCGGCACGGTATTCACGGTGACGCGAGAACCACATGACGATGGCTGAGGCCAGAATACCAAACACGATATCCAGTACCATGGTAATGGCAAAATAAGCCAGGCCTGGTGCTTCGCCATCTTCACGACCAAATACATTACGGTCAATAAAGTCACCGACCACACGTGCAAAGAACATGACAAAGGCGTTGACTACACCTTGAATCAGGGCAAGCGTGACCATATCACCATTGGCAACGTGACCAATTTCGTGCGCAAGCACCGCACGAAGTTCGTCTTTATTCATGCGTTCGAGCAAGCCTGTTGAAACGGCAACCAATGCATCGTTTTTATTCCAGCCTGTAGCGAAAGCATTCGACTGATAAGATGGGAAAATACCCACTTCTGGCATGTTAATGCCGGCACGTTGCGATAATTGCGCAATTTCTTGTAATAACCATGCTTCAGCCTGGTTACGAGGCGCATTGGGGTCAATTAACTCTGTCCCGGTAGATTTTTTTGCCATCCATTTCGACATAAACAACGAAATGAGAGAGCCAACCATACCAAAGACAAAACAGATCACTAGTAGGTTGCCTAGATTTAAGCCACCCGCGCCATGGTAACTACCGACACCGAAGAGTGACAAGATAATGCCAGCTACTACCAGTACCGCGAGGTTGGTTAGCAAGAACAAACCAATCCGCATCATTGAGAAAATCCTCTTATAATAAAAAAATAATCTGATTTATAAATCAAAAATCATCTTTCTAAATATGAGGTGTAAGTCTTAAAAATTCAAGGAAAAATTAAGAAAACTCGATAATGGCGCAGTTTCTAAAACAATTTAATTGTCAACAATTGAAATTCTTGCGGAAGCTGTCGCATGTGCCGTGGCATACGAGCCGGGGGCATCGGTGAAACTGCCATCGGATGCCATGATAATTTGACGTTGTGAACTATAACGACGGGCTGCATGTGATGAAGCGGATTTATCATTGTCGGACTGGGCAACAATTTTGCCGCTATCGGAAGCAGATTTTGTTGAGTTGGAACTATGCCTCAAGCCATTGGCATATAAGTTGCTGAAACGGCTGCTCACACGTCTGACATAGTCCTGGGTTTCTCTGAAAGGTGGAATGCCGCCGTATTTGGCGACATTGCCTTCACCTGCATTGTAACTAGCCAGAACCAGTGAGGTATTGCCGTTAAAGCGTTTCATTAACCAGGATAAATATTTTGCTCCACCCATAATATTTTGATAGGGATCAAAGGCATTTGAAACATTAAAACGTCTTGCCGTCGCAGGCATAAGCTGCATCAGGCCTTGGGCACCGACAGGTGAGCGCGCATTGACATTAAAGCCTGATTCAGTATGCATGACTGCTTTAATCAGACCTTCAGATATGCCATGTTGAGACGCGGCCTGTTTAATAATGGAATCGAAAGCATTTTTATTGCGGCTATAACTCGGCAGTACCGAAGCTTCGGATGAACCCCAGTTACTATAACTATGGATATTGCTGTCTGGGTAATACGTTTTTTTCTCGACTTTAAGATGGTTGTAACGATTTTTCTTATTGGTGAGCAAGGTCGTACCATTCGAATCTTTTAATTGATAAATGGTCTGGCCGGCATGACTGGTCGTTGCAACAGATTGAACTGCTACACACCCCAAAAAATAAAGTCCAATTTTTACAAAGTTATTTTTCATTTTTATAAATAGAAAACATGTGTTCCAAACAGTACAAGTGGAGTTTAACAAAAAAAAACAAGATGGAAAGTATTACTCCATTAATTTTACCAATAGTTTGTAAAAATCAAGTACCGTTTGTTGAGATAGTAATCAAAAAAAATATTAATTTTTTTTTAACCAGGATAACTTGACACATATAAATAATTGATTTTAATTAATATTTAAATTGATCAAAAAATGATCAATTTAAATAGAAGCCTTAAATAACAGGTCTGACACCTTGTCAAGTGTTTTAAAATCCACAAAGTTATCCACAGGTTTTGTGGACAACTGTGGAAAAGTACAAATGGCAAGCATTGTGGCTAAAAACTGAACTCGTCAGGTCAAAATAAACCTGAGAGTTTTAGATGAAAAGGGTAGTAATAAACAATTTGCAGAAATTACATTCTTTTGGTGCGTGTTCAGACTGAATCGGATAAAATTGCGCGGTATTTTTATTTATGGGTAAATCTCGTCTATGTACTCGCCAGTTGAGTCCGAACAAGGATTTAATTTCAAACCAGAACTGCCCACTAGTTCGGCATATTACCGTTTGTTGAAAAAGCTTCGCCGTCAAGTCGGTCATGCCATTCGTGATTTTAAAATGATCGAAGATGGCGACAAGGTAATGGTCTGTATTTCTGGGGGTAAAGACAGTTATACCTTGCTGGATATTTTGTTGCAGTTTAAACGGATTGCACCGATCAATTTTGATGTGGTGGCTGTGAACCTGGACCAAAAGCAGCCCGGTTTTCCGGAAGATGTCTTGCCGCGTTATTTAGAGGAAAATAAAATTCCTTATTATATTCTGGAAAAAGACACGTACAGCATTACCAAAAAACTGACGCCTGAAGGCAAAACCTACTGTGCAGTGTGTTCACGTTTACGTCGTGGTTCATTGTATGGCTTCGCGCAGGAAATTGGCGCGACCAAAGTCGCTTTAGGTCATCACCGTGATGACATTATGGCCACGTTCTTCCTGAACCTGTTTCATGGCGGTAGCCTGAAGGCCATGCCACCGAAACTGCTGTCATCCGACAAGAAAAATATCCTGATTCGTCCACTGGCTTATGTGGAAGAAAAAGACATCATCAAATATGCAGAAATGCGCCAGTTCCCGATTATTCCGTGTAACCTGTGCGGTTCACAGGAAAACTTACAGCGTGCCATGATTAATGACATGCTGCGTGAATGGGATAAACAGTATCCAAAACGCTTGCACAGTATTTTTGGTGCCATGCAGAATGTATCGCCTTCGCAATTGGCCGACCGTGAACTGTTTGACTTTGAAGCTTTAGACGCACAGCGTGAAATTGATTTTACGGGCAGCTGTTCAACGGAAGAAGAAGGGCAAAGCAAACGGATCAACATGGTCAACCTGGGTTTTGCAGCAGACTAAGATGAGATTCTAGACACCAATTTTAGGGTTGGTGTCTATTTTATATAACTTTATATATCTGATTTATCTAATAAATGTATTAAAAACATAAAAATTGAACGCATCGTACAAAAAACGTTAAGCAGAAAACAGTTTTACATGCTATAACAAGCTTCAAGCAAAATAGCTTCACAAAGATGTTGTCTGGATAGGCGACACAAATGAACAAATAAATTGAGGAAAGATCATGCCTGCCTTTTTAACTGATGATTGGTTTTCAACTGTAGAAACATTAACTGCGCAAGCGGGTGATTTGAACTTGCCACCGGCACTTGCAAATTTAGCAATCAACCTGGTGGTGTCTGATGCTCAGGGTAATACAGAATTATCTCTGGATGGTGGGGTAATCAAAAAAGGTCTATCCTCAAATGCGAAAACCACGTTGAACATGGATGGTGAAACTTTGCGTAAAGTGTTCCTGGAATTCGATATGGCTGCTGCAATGCAGGCATTCATGACCGGTAAAATCAAGGTTCAAGGCGATATGTCACAATTGATGGCTTTACAGACAGCCAAGCCAAGCCAAGAGCAAAAAGATTTATTCAAAAAAGTACTTGAGCAAACAGCTTAAGGTTTTTTTCTTAAGAACAATCGCTTAAGTCATTTTAAGCAAAAAAAAGCTTACCCTGGGGTAAGCTTTTTCGTATCTGGAGAATATTAAGAGAGATTAAATATTCACTAGCTCTGAAGTTTTAATATGCTCTAAATAGGCACGAATACGGGTGACATACTGTACCGCTTGGCGGTAACGGCCATTGCTGGCCTTGTTACGCTCTAGATAACTATACAGGTTAACCCAGTTGTTCGGATTTTTACCTTGGGCACGAATACGCTTTTGAATCTGATCGACTGCACCCGGTCCCATATTATAAGCCACCAGCGCATACCAGTTACGGTCTGGGAAAGGAACATCTGAAAATCGAGTTAACATCTGGTCGTAATATTTCGCGCCACCTTCAATACTTTGGGTCGGATCGGTTCGGTTACTGACCCCCATGGCTTTGGCTGTGCTGTTGGTCAGCATCATTAAACCGCGAACACCGGTAGGGGAAACAGAATTCGGTTTTAAATACGATTCCTGATAGCCGATTGCTGCCAGTAAATGCCAATCTAAATCATATTTAGCGGCGGTATTTTTAAAGCTGGCTTTATAAATCGGCATACGTTGATTTAAATCACGCTGGATACTATCCCATGAATGTTCTTGCACCACATTTTGATTATAGAACGATGCCAACTGGCGAATTGCACCCGACTGTTTGCCCTGACAGACAAAGCCACTTGCAGTTTGGGCAAGTGGATCATTTGCATGTTTAAAGACCCAGTTCAGGCTGGTATTTAGACCATTCTGTTGCAGGCTGCTTATATCGCCACAGGTTGCTGAAAAAGAAGTCAGGCGCTTTTGTTCAATTTCACTGAGATTGGCAGTGGTCATGGCAAAGTTGGCTTTACCTTGCGAAACCCATTTCAGTGCCGTAGCGTTATCAGGTACGGTTTTAAACACCAGTTTGACATTTAAGCTGTTGGCATAGTTACGCGCCAGGTCATAACCGAAACCATGCTGGTGCGAACCATCTTTAAAAATAGTCGTAGGATTTTCTACCGAAACGACGGTGAGCTGTTTGCCATTGACCACAGCATCGTACTGGAATGATTTACTTGCATTGATACTATGGAACGGAAATAACACTGTGCTAAATGCAAGAATTTTTAACGAGAGAGAAGAAGTTAAAGGTTTAAGGCAAAGCCTCGCCCCAGAAGTTGAACTACTGTGCATGTTGTCTCCGCTACAAGTAATTTATGCCCTAAAAGCAAAGGCAAACAGGCCTCAGACTTTTACAAGTTTGATAAATTCAATAAGGGTTGGGCAGTCATGACGTCATTCAAAATGACATAGGATTAAAAGGAGAATCATGTAGAATTTCTACATAGATTAAAAAGCAAGCAAACTAAAAACATGGGCGCATAATAAGGCTGAAAAATATACTTGTCAAATTTTGTACGAAAATTTTTGGAAAAATGTAGCATAACAAATTAATTTTATTGAAGAATTAATTTTATAAACTTTAGTTGTGTGTAAATACGGGATAGAATAGCCGATTCTTGTAAGTAAAATGTAAACATAACTGCAAAAATCATCATGAAATCTAACTTAATTACACGTGCTGGACATGACAAATTAGTCGCAGAATTACAACACTTGTGGCACGAAGAACGACCGGAAATTACCCGGAAAGTGAACTGGGCAGCCAGTCTCGGCGATCGATCGGAAAACGCTGATTACCAATACAACAAGCAAATTTTACGCAAGATTGACCGCCGTGTCCGTTATCTGGGTAAACGCCTGGAAGAGCTGCGCATCATTGATTTTTCCCCGGAGCAAGAAGGCAAAGTATATTTTGGTGCCTGGGTGGATATTGAAAATGATGAGGGTGAGAAAAAAACCTTGCGTATTGTCGGGGTAGATGAAATTTATGATCATCATCCACAGCATATTTCCATTGATTCACCTATGGCACGAGCGTTACTAGGCAAGCAGATCGATGATGAAGTTGAGGTACTGACACCATCAGGTAAAAAACTGTGGTACGTGAATGAAATTCGTTATGAAAAGCCTGAAAATTCAGCAAATTAATGCATTTTGTTTTTATTTTAAGCGGTTGACAAGAAAAACATGGAAAAGTATTTGCCAAGATAGAATTTTATTTATATTATAGCCGCCATTGGAAGCGTGGCAGAGCGGTTTAATGCACCGGTCTTGAAAACCGACGAGGGTGTGAGTCCTCCGTGAGTTCGAATCTCACCGCTTCCGCCAAATATCTAAATAAGCCCTTGTTTTTATAAGGGCTTATTTTTTATCTGTAATTTTACCCCTCAACCTACCCCACATCAAAATTTGGATTGAATTGGCTTCATTAAGTTGTATTCGGAAGATAAAGGAATACAGTTTAAAAAACGCTGTCTAAAGCAAACTATATTTATAATGTTACTACAAGGGGAATTGGGCCGTTTAAGATGGCATGATTTAAATCGTGTGTACTTAAAGACTGGCGTACGGATTGTTCTCGCATAATATTCTCGCTTTATAAACGGGGGCAGTATATCGATATGTCTTTACTGGATGTACAAGTTGCCACGTTGGCCAATCAGGGTATGAACTATTTAAGCACTGGAATTTCGCCAAAACGGATGGGCAATAGTCATCGCAATATTGTGCCATATCAAACCTTTAAGGCCAAAGATAAGGAATTTATTATTGCCTATTGTAATGACAAAAAATTTAAAGATCTATGTCTTGCGATTGGACTTCCTGAATTATTGCAAGAAGTGAAATTCCAGCATAATCAGGATCGGGTCAAGCATCGTGATGAGCTGATTGCCTTACTGTCTGAATATTTCCTTGGTAAAAATGCTAAAGATTGGGTTGATGCCATTCACGCCATGAAAGTGCCGGTGGGGGTGATCAATTCAGTGGAAGATGCCTTGGCTGAACCGCAAATTCAGCATCGAGACATGGTGGTGAACATTCCACATGCCTTGAATGAAAATTTCAAAGTGATTGCTTCGCCAATCAAACTTTCAGATACGCCGGTAGAATATCGCAATGCACCACCGCAGTTGGGTGAACATACCAGGCAGATTCTGTCACGTCTTAAAACGGCAGATGAGCTGCATGCCTTAAAATTGCAAGGCATTATTGATGGAGAGGTAGCTTAAGCAGCATTCTTGTGATGCATATTGGTTTTGCCTCTGTTTGACCGGAATGTTAAAGCATTCGGTCCTTTTTTCTGCCAGGAAAGATGACATCCATTTTATGCATCACGGTGTTTGTGAAATTATCCAATGCAAGAAAGCGATACCTACAAGGTGCTTGGTCAGATGCCGTGCTAAGCGTTATCATAATCAGCATAAGATCATTGGATTGCATTATGAAAATTGTCGCAGATGAAAATCTGGCATTTACTGAATATTTCTTTGCCGATTTTGGAGAAATTCAGCAGGTTGCAGGACGAACCTTAACCCATGCGGATGTGAAAGATGCAGAAGCGTTACTGGTGCGTTCTGTGACCCAAGTCAATGCCGGGCTGGTTCAGGACACAAGATTAAAATTTGTCGGCAGTGCGACCATTGGCACCGATCATCTGGATATAGTTGCTTTAGAACAATGCAACATTGCCTGGTCGAATGCTGCAGGCTGTAATGCGCAGGCCGTTGCGGAATATGTGATTACCGCTTTACTGCATTTAAAACCTGAACTGATCGATGCCAATGACAGCTTTACTTTGGGTATTATCGGTCTGGGCAATGTCGGTTCACGTCTAGCTATTATGGCCAAATTTCTGGGCTGGAAGGTGATTGGTCATGATCCCTTCGTACAGCGTGAACAAATTGAGCAAGTAGATTTAAATACCCTATTAAAAACAGCCGATGCGATTTCCACCCATGTGCCTTTAACCAAAACAGGCAATCATCCAACTTACCATCTCATCAACGCTGAAGCTTTAGCACAGATGAAGCCTGCAGCGATTTTAATTAATTCGGCACGTGGCCCAGTAATAGAAGAATCGGCTTTAATTGTCGATATTCAACAGAACCAGCGTCCAGTAGTTCTCGATGTATTTGAACATGAACCTGAAATATCAGAACAGCTGTTAAATTTAATTCGTTTGGTTACACCGCATATTGCCGGGTATAGCTTGGAAGGAAAGGCACGTGGTACACAAATGATCTACGATGCATTCTGCAGTACCTTTCATTACCCAGCGACAAAGCAATTTGAAACGCAATTGCCTGTCTGTGAACCATATTTTAAAGAGCGTGATTTAAAGGCTGTGTTAAAGCAATATTTAACCCAAATCTATGATATTGCCCGTGATGATGCCAACTTAAGGGCCTGCCTGAAAGATGGCAAGGTTGAGCAAAAAGCCTTTGATTATTTGCGTAAAACCTATCCCTTGCGCCGTGAATGGGCAGCACATGGAGGCCCGAAGGCATGAGTCAATCTATTGCTTATCAGCCGACTTGTGACTTAAAGGCCATGCAGGCACGTGCCAAAATGTATGCACAGATCCGCCAGTTTTTTGCCGGACGGGATGTACTGGAAGTTGAAACGCCAGTCTTGTCGCAGGCCGGAGTGACCGATGTACATCTGGCCTCTATACAGGCACAGCGTCATTTACAAGGTAAATTACACACCCACTATTTGCAAACCTCGCCCGAATTTGCCATGAAACGCTTGCTGGCCAGTGGCAGTGGTCCAATCTATCAAATCTGCAAAGTCTTTCGTGATGATGAACATGGGCGTAAACACAATAGCGAGTTCACCATGCTGGAGTGGTATCGTCCCGGATTTAGCTTGAAAGATTTGATGTTTGAAGTAACCGATTTGCTCAATGTGACTTTAAAACAGCGTTTTGGTGATGTTCGTCCAACGATCCTCAGCTATAAACACGCTTTTATGGATCGTCTGAATATCAATCCATTGCAAGCCAGTTTAAAAGAGCTGAAAGACTGCTGTAACCGGGTCGGCTTGAATCTGGACCTAGGTGATGATCGCCTGGGTTATATCGATTTGCTTTTTTCGCACTTTGTCGAACCGAGCCTGGGTTTTGATACGCCAGTATTTTTAACCGATTTTCCCGCTGAACTGGCCTCCTTGGCCAAAACCCGAATCGATGAGGATGGGGAACTGGTGGCTGCCCGCTTCGAGCTGTATATCGAAGGTCTGGAATTGGCCAATGCTTATGATGAATTGATTGATGCCGATGTACTGCGTTCCCGCTTTGAAGCAGATAATGCCGAACGTGCAAAACTGGGCTTACATGTCATGCCGATTGATGAATATCTGCTTGCTGCATTGCCGCACATGACAGAGTGTTCCGGTATTGCTTTAGGCATTGACCGGTTATTGATGGTCGCTACAGAGCAAATGAAACTTGAAAAAGTAGTTACTTTTCCGGCGGATATTTCCTGATTTCAGCTATTGCTCATATTTGTTGATCAGCCAAAATTCGTCCTGACTCCCTTGGTGAAAATGGAGAAGTTCCTTTTTGGGAAAAGAGGGATTTAGGGAGATTGTTAAAGATTTAAAAGCCCCACTCGGGGCTTTTTATTTATGCAATTTCAGCATATTGATGCTTAAGTTCAGCAAGTGCTTCGATTCGTTTTTGAATCAACATCTCACCAATTTCTTGACCTTTCACATCGGCAGGTAAGTCTTGCGCTTTAATATTGCGGACCACTTCCATTGCCTTAAGTATATAAGCAGCCTGAGGATACTCACGATCTTCTAGCCCTAAACGACCACGGGAGTCGCATTCACAGGCCTGTATAAACGCCTCCACTCGTTCAGGGCGACGTAACACATCCAGACGTTGCAACAAACGCCATAAAGTACCCGGTTTCAGGCTTAAGGCCTGATGGCATTTTAAATGTTCTTTACAGACTGCAATGGCCAGCTGTTTGGTATTGGTTGGGACTTTCAGACGGTCACAGAGTTCAGTCACCGGTTTGACCCCGCGTTCTTCGTGCATGATATGGCGCGGTAATTCATTTGCTGGTGTCAAGGCCTTGCCCAAGTCGTGAACCAGCACTGCGAAGCGGACATCTAAAGAATAGTCGGCTTTACAGGCCTGTTGTAATGACATCATGGTATGAATGCCACTGTCAATTTCCGGATGATATTCAGGGCGCTGTGGAATACCGTATAAAGCATCCAGCTCCGGGAACAGGACTTTTAACGCACCACAGGTACGTAAAACGGTAAAATATTCATCGGCATAATCTTCCATCAGCGCACGGGAAGTTTCTTTCCAGACACGTTCCTTAATTAGCGCATTGAGTTCACCTGATTCCACCAATTGTTTCATTAAGGTGAGGGTTTCTTCTGCCACGCTAAAGCCTAAACTTTTATAACGTGCAGCAAAGCGCGCAATGCGCAGAACACGTAGCGGATCTTCAACAAAGGCATCGGATACATGGCGTAAAATGCGTTGTTCCAAGTCCTGCTGACCCGCATAAGGATCATAAATATTGCCTTCGTTATCCATGGCCATGGCATTGATGGTCAGGTCACGACGAATCAGATCATCTTCAAGACTAACGCTCGGATCGGTATAAAATTCAAAGCCATGATAGCCACGACCTGATTTACGTTCAGTGCGTGCCAGTGCATATTCTTCTTTTGTTTCTGGATGTAAAAAAACAGGGAAATCCTTACCCACAGGCTGATAGCCCTGAGCAAGAAGTTGTTCCGGTGTTGCACCGACCACAACATAATCTTTCTCGTGATAGGGGTGCCCGAGCAAGTGATCTCGAACCGCACCGCCTACTAAATAAACTTGCATGAAAAAACCTCTATTCTTCAAGCAATCATGCTACAGAATAGAGGTTTTCTCAAGTCACAAAATGTGATCTAGCTGACTAAATCAAAGTGCTAATTTTTCATTTTCCTGAATTTCAGCAACGGTTAATGCAGTCATGTTCACCAAGCGACGTGTAGTCGTAGTTGGTGTCAGGATGTGGACAGGTTTAGATACACCTAACAGGATAGGACCAATGGTAACGTTATTCCCTGAAGTCGATTTCAACAGGTTAAACGAAATGTTGGCTGCATCCAGGTTTGGCATAATCAGCAAGTTTGCAGAACCTTTGAAACGTGAGTTCGGGAAAGCAAAGTGACGGATGTTTTCGTCAAGTGCCGCATCACCGTGCATTTCACCTTCAACTTCCAGTTCAGGCGCAGTTTCAGACAAGATGTCATACACTTTACGCATTTTTTGCGCGCTTAAGTCATCTTGGTCGCTACCGAAGCTTGAGTGAGAAAGAAGTGCGATACGTGGTGTTACACCAAAACGACGTACTTCTTCAGCAGCCAAAATGGTCATTTCAGCAAGCTGTTCAGCTGTCGGGTTACGGTTAATGTATGTATCCGCGATGAACAGGTTACGGTCTTCAAGCATTAATGCATTGAGCGTAAAGAATGTGTTATGACCTTCTTTCTTACCAATGATGTTGCTTACGAAGTCCAGATGAATGTCATAACTTGAGTAGGTACCACACAGCATACCATCTGCAAGACCGTGTTTCACCAGCATAGATGCAATTAAGGTAGAACGGCGACGTGCTTCACGTTGCGCATACTCAGGTGTCACACCTTTACGTTGCATGATGCTGTAGTAGTCATCAGCAAACATTTCGTAATGTGGGTTCTTTTCTTGATCGATAATGGTGATGTTCACTCCATCTTCAAGACGTAGACCTAATTTCTTGATATTTGCTTCAATCACTGCAGGGCGACCGACAAGGATTGGTTTAGCCAGACCTTCATCGACTGCAATTTGTACTGCACGAAGTACACGCAGGTCTTCACCTTCAGCATAGGCAATACGCTTAGGATCAGTTTTCGCCTGGGCGAAAATTGGTTTCATCATGAATGCAGAGTTGTAAACAAACTCAGACAGACGTTGACGGTAAGCAGAGAAGTCCTGAATCGGGCGAGTGGCTACGCCAGAGTCCATCGCTGCCTGTGCAATTGCCGGGGCAATTTCAAGAATCAAACGCTGATCGAGTGGACGCGGAATTAAATAGTCACGGCCAAATGATGCTGATTTTTCACCATACGATGCTGCATCTGCTTCAACATGTGCCATGCGCGCAATGGCATGTACACAGGCAATCTTCATTTCTTCATTGATGGTGGTTGCGCCAACGTCAAGCGCGCCACGGAAGATATACGGGAAGCACAGTGCATTATTTACCTGGTTTGGATAGTCTGAACGACCAGTTGCCATGATCACGTCATCACGAACTTCATGTGCATGTTCAGGCAGAATTTCTGGATCCGGGTTTGCCAAGGCAAAGATAATCGGATTTGCAGCCATGGTTTTCACCATTTCTTTGGTGAGAATACCGGCAGCTGACAGACCCAGGAACATATCAGCACCTTCAAGTACTTCACCGAGCTGAGTAGCGGTGATGTCTTGTACGTATGCTTTTTTAGATTCATCCAGACCTTCACGCTGAGTGGTTAATAGACCACGTGAATCGGCAACGATAATATTCTCTTTCTTAGCACCCAGGGCACAAAGAAGATTTAAGCAAGACAGTGCTGCTGCACCTGCACCTGAAGCGACAATCTTGATTTCTTCAATTTTTTTGCCGTTGAATTGCAATGCATTCAGAAGAGCTGCACCCACAATAATAGAGGTACCGTGCTGGTCATCGTGGAACACAGGAATGTTCATGCGTTCACGAAGTTTTTGCTCGATATAGAAACATTCTGGTGCCTTGATATCCTCAAGGTTAATCCCACCAAAAGTAGGTTCTAGCGCGGCCACGATGTCGACAATTTTGTCAGGGTCGTTTTCATCAATTTCAATATCGAATACATCGACACCGGCAAATTTTTTGAACAGTACGCCTTTACCTTCCATTACCGGTTTAGATGCCAAAGGACCGATATTTCCTAAACCCAGTACTGCAGTACCATTACTCACCACTGCTACAAGGTTACCGCGTGCAGTATAAAGGGCAGCAGTTGAAGGGTCACGTTCAATCTCAAGACATGGTGCAGCAACACCTGGTGAGTAGGCAAGCGCTAAGTCACGTTGATTGACCAGTTGCTTGCTAGGCGTGACGCTGATTTTTCCTGGTGTTGGGAATTCGTGATAATACAATGCCTGTTGTTTTAAAGATTGATCTTCCATCTGTATCTCGTTTGTTACTGGAGTAATTCAGCAAAGCTGCTGGTTTTCTGCTTGGTTGCATCGAATATAACATTTGTTGCGACCTTATCACAGTCGCGTATGTGTCTTTTTCAGGCAAAGTTGGGGGATGAAAGGTTGACTTATATCAAGAAGGTATAAGTCGATGTTGTTCTAGGTATGTGGTGGCTTCTTTTTCAGGAAGAGGCTTGGAAAAAAAGAAACCTTGAGCAATATCGCATTCCAGATCTTGCAGGTACTGTAGCTGTTGCTTGGTTTCAATACCTTCTGCAACCACCATCATTCCCATGGCTTTGCCCATGGCGATCATAGCACTGACAATTGCTTCCTGCTTATTTTTTCCGATTTTAGATATAAAACTGCGATCTATTTTAAGTATATCAATCGGGAAATCGGCAAGATAAGACAGGGACGAGTAGCCTGTGCCAAAATCATCGAGCGAGATATGAATTTTCCGTTTTTTAATTTCATTCAACAGGTTTTTCACCGTGACTGAATTTTCCAGTAACGATGATTCGGTAATTTCAAGTTCCAGGCTGGAACCACAAATGTTATAGGTCTGGATGGCATGATCCAGATCTTCCAGCAATTGTCCGCGTTGTAATTGCTGGGCCACCACATTGACGGATATGCAAATATTGTCAAACCCGATATTGTTCCAGTAGCGGATCTGTTTGGCTGTTTGTTGAATCACAATCCGGCCAATATCCGAGATCAGGCTGGTTTGTTCTGCCAAGGGAATAAACAGGTTGGGTGGAATAATGCCCTTGCTTGGATGATTCCAGCGCACCAGTGCTTCAAAACCGTAAATATTCTGATCACTGAAATTTATTTTCGGCTGATAGTAAACAATGAGCTCGTTATTATTGATGGCATGGCGCAAATCGCGTTCCAGATAAATGCCTTGTTCAAGTAAAGCGCTACTGTTATTGGAGTAGAAACGACAGGCATTGCCGCCTAGGTTTTTTGCTTCAGTCAAGGCCTGCTCAGCGCAATTATTCAGATAATCCAGCTGACGTCCATTTTCCGGATAGAATGCAACGCCCATGGACAGGGTGATAATATGGTCCTGATCGAAAATGTTAAAGGGTAAGGAAAAAGCTTTACTTATACGTTCACAATGATGTTGAATTGACGGGTGAGTAGGTGAAATCTCATACACAATTGCAAAATCATCGCCATTCAGATGCGCTACAAATAATGCTTCGGTATTGGTCAGTCGCAGTCTTTGTGCAACTTGGCGTAACAGTTCGTCACCACCACTATTACTTAAAAATTCATTTAAAGGCCTGAAACGATCGATATTTAAACGAATAACGGCCAGCTGTTTAATGGAATCTTTTTGACTAATTAAATATTGATGTAACTGGTAGTTGTAATAAAAACGGTTCGGCAAATCGGTTAAAGGATCGTAATTTTCTAAATAAGACAACCGTTGTTCTTGCAGTTTACGTTCAGTTAAATCGGAGACGATACCGATATAGTGAGTGACACGGTTCTGCTCATCGCTAATGGCATTAATGCGCATCCAGATGGTTGCTTCTTCACCTGAAAGGAATGTTTCCTGCAGTTCACCATCAAACTCACCGATTTTTCCCAGCTGCTGAAGAATCGAGTAGTGGCTGTTTCTTTGTTGTGACTGATAATTTTCCGTAATATCAAATAAATTTTTGCCAATAATATGTCGGTGAGTAAAACCGGTGAGTTGTTCATAAAATGGATTGACATCAATGTAGCATAGCTTATCATCGAGAATAAAAATGCCTTCAGTTGCTTGCTGAAGTACACTGGCAGCTAATTTTAAGCGTTCCTGATCGGTACGTTCCTGATGAATGTCACGACGGATACCCACCATGCGCAGGGGCTTTTTATTGACCGGATCACGAGCAATGACCCGACCAATATCATGGACCCATTTCCACTTGCCATTGCTGTTCTGAATTCGATAGCTGGCTTCATAAAGTGGTGACTGACCACGTAAATGTTGTTTCATTGCATGCTTGAACTGCTCAATATCATCCAGATGAATAATATTTTGCAGTTGATGATGATGCAGTTTAGAGGGCTTCAGGGTTTTTTGCTGTTTTGCGTCCGTCACCAGAATTTCACGATCTTTGATATTCCAGTCCCAGGGGCGTAGTCCGGCAATTTCATGTGCCAAAACCAGATTCTGTTGCTGATTTTCCAGATCAGCATTCATTTTGGCAATATCAACAGTTCGTTCTTTAACTTTTTGCTCCAGCAGCTGATTGTTTAATTGTAATTGCAGCTCTATATCTTTTGATTTATTAATTTCAGCTTGTAACTGTTTGCATAATTCATCGGTCCATAAAACCTGTTGTTTGGTATTTTTAACTAAACGGTTGTTTTTTGAGTACAGTACAGAAATACGCTGATGAATACGCGATGTGATATTGGCGCATAATAAAATGACAATCAGTGCAAAATTAATGGTGAGATGGAATAAAGGATCTGATGTTTCTGTGCTGATAAATTGTGAAGCCAGATAAGGAAAAATAGCAGGTATAAATGCCAGACAGAAATAAGTTAAGCGCTGGGTTAAAAAGGTCAGGGCAAATGCCTGACTCACAATCAGTAATAATGCTGACAAAATTAAGGCATGAACATGACTAAAGGCAGGGTTGTATTGAGGTAAATAGTAGTAAACCAGGCCCATACCTAAGGCAATACAGCTACCAATCACTAAACTTTGAATTTGTAGCCAACGATGCGCATGAGCTAAGGCAAATTGGTCGGGTTTAAAATAAACACTGTTAATTAGCAAACACAGGCAACACAAGAGTTCGGTGCCTATAAACCAAAAATTGAAATAAAAAGAAGGTTTTATAAAATAAAATTGGTAAATGCCATAAACATATGCCGATACAATCACAATACTGACTATAAAGAAGCGGCTAAGTCGAATTGTATTGCTAATTTGTGCAGCATTCACATGCTGTTTAATATACTCGTCTTGAAGATCTGACATACAGGCAAAAACCTTAATTATTATTTTGCAATAAATTTACTTTCTAAATATTGATTGAGTTAAAAAAATAAACTGTATTTTAAATATACATTTGTATCTTTAATTCAAGAGTAATAATGTTGTTGAAAAAAATCAATCACATCACAAGTTATTCATCCAAATTTTGATGAACTATACAGTTAAGTTATAATTTAAAATAGATAAAGCAACAATCGGCGCCGTTTCTGTTCGTAATACACGATTGCCGATGCACCAGTTTATAAAGCCTGCTTGGTTGGATAATTGTATTTCCGTTTCACTTAGACCACCTTCAGGTCCAATTAATAGCGCAATGTCTTGTGTCGCATTTTCCAGCACATTCACTTGATCTTTATTCGGAGCAAGCACCAGTTTTGTGGTCGGGAGTTCTGTCTCTAACCAGTCTTGTAAAGATACAGGTGCTAACACTTCAGGAACTTTGTTCATGCCGCATTGCTCACAAGCAGCGATGGCAATGCCTTGCCAGTGATCTATTTTCTTTTGGTCACGATCATATTTAAGGCGCATTTCACAGCGTTCAGAAGTCAGCAACTGGATTTTGGATACGCCAAGTTCTGTGGCTTTTTGAATGACATAATCCATTCGATCCCCTTTACTCATTACCTGTCCAAGCAAGGTACTAAAAGCTGGAGTACGGTCATCAGGATTGAAGGAATCGACAGAAACATGGGCTGATTTTTTTGCGACTTCAATAAGCGTAACTTCATATTCACCACCCCGTCCATTGAACAAGGTGGCTTTTTCACCGACTTGTGCACGTAATACTTTGACCCAGTGATGAAAAACCGTTTCAGTTAATTCAGCATTCATATCCACTGCTAAGTCAGCTTCAATATAAAAACGTGGCATTTAAGTATTACTCACAAATCAGATATAAATTAAGCTAGACCAAGATCAGTCACGAGTTGACGTGTTGGATCTGTCGTGTTCATAGTGTAGAAGTGCAAGCTCGGTGCACCGCCTGCAAGCAGACGTTCACACAATTTCACCACAACTTCATGACCAAAGGCCTTGATACTTGCCGTGTCATCGCCATAAGTCGCCAATTGCTTGCGAATCCAGCGCGGGATTTCTGCACCGGTACCATCTGCGAAGCGAATCAGATTGCTGGCATTGGTAATTGGCATAATACCCGGAGCCACCGGAATGTTCACACCTTCTTTCTGAATGCGATCTACAAAATAGAAGTAGGCATCCGGATTAAAGAAGAACTGGGTTAGAGCGGCATTGGCACCGGCATTGGCTTTTTCGACAAAGTGTTGAATGTCTTTATCAAAGTTTTCTGCCTGTGGGTGCATTTCCGGGTAAGCGGCCACTTCAATGTGGAAGTGATCGCCTGAATGTTCGCGGATAAAACGAACCAGATCCTGCGCATAAGGTAATTCACCCAGGCCAACCTGACCTGAAGGCAAGTCACCACGAAGCGCCACAATACGGTCGATGCCTTGTGATTTGTATAGATCAAGCAATTCTGCGATACGCGCTTTGTCATCACCGATACAAGACAGGTGAGGGGCAACAGGCGTGCCTTTGCCATTAAAGTCATTGATTGCAGCAAGTGTACGTTCACGAGTGGAACCACCGGCACCATAAGTCACTGAAAAGAACTCAGGATTTAACAGTTGTAATTCTTTATGCACAACACGAAGTTTTTCCGCCCCGGCATCAGTTTTGGTCGGGAAAAACTCAAAAGAAATTGGAACACGTTTGGTCATTTTTCAAATCCTTTTTATAAGTACTGTTTTAATTTTTCACCCTCTCCCTGACCTCTCCCAAAGGGAGAGGAGAATTCATTACTGAATTATGCAGGGTTTAAGCCATATTTATTCATATGATGAAATTAAACATCCATCGGAAATAAATCTGGTGCTCACCCTCTCTTGCACTTGTTTTAAAGCAATGCTTAAAACAAGCTCAGGGAGAGGGATGGGGTGAGGGGTATTAGTATTTATAAGTCTCAGATTTGAATGGACCTTCAACTTGTACGCCAAGGTAATCAGCCTGTTCTTGAGTCAATTGAGTCAAGACACCGCCGAAACCGGCAACCATTGCCGCAGCAACTTCTTCGTCCAGTTTCTTAGGAAGCAGTTCTACACGAATCGCAGCCTGTTTTTGCTCTTCAGGAAGATCAGCAAATTTTTCGGCAAACAAGTGCATTTGAGCCAATACCTGATTGGCAAATGAACCGTCCATCACACGTGATGGGTGACCAGTCGCATTACCCAGATTCACTAAACGACCTTCAGAAAGAAGGATTAAATAATCGTTTTCATTTTCTGAACGATACACTTGGTGTACTTGAGGTTTAACTTCAACCCATTTGTAGCCACGTAGGTAGTTGGTATCGATTTCAGTATCGAAGTGACCGATGTTACACACCACTGCACCTGCTTTTAATGTATCTAACATTGCAGCGTCACATACGTGGTAGTTACCTGTAGTCGTTACGATCAAGTCAGTGTTTTGAAGAAGATCCGCATTTACGTCTTCTTTTTTACCTGTTTGCACGCCGTTTTTGTATGGAGATACAACTTCGTAACCGTCCATACATGCTTGCATCGCACAGATTGGATCGATTTCGGTTACGCGAACAATCATACCTTCTTGACGAAGTGATTGAGCAGAACCTTTACCTACGTCACCGTAACCAATCACCAATGCACGACGACCAGACATCAACATGTCAGTACCGCGTTTGATCGCATCGTTTAGAGAATGGCGGCAACCGTATTTGTTGTCGTTTTTAGACTTGGTTACTGAGTCATTTACGTTGATTGCAGGAACTTTTAAAGTGCCGTCACGTAACATTTCATAAAGACGTTGCACACCCGTGGTGGTTTCTTCAGTCACACCATGGATTTTCGCTAACACTTCAGGATATTTTTCGTGAACAAGAGCAGTCAAGTCACCGCCATCGTCCAGAATCATGTTGGCATCCCAAGGCTTGCCATTAACATTGATTTGCTGTTCAAGACACCACATGTATTCTTCTTCAGTTTCACCTTTCCAGGCAAAAACAGGAATACCGCGTGCAGCGATTGCAGCAGCAGCGTGGTCTTGAGTAGAGAAGATGTTGCAAGAAGTCCAACGAACTTCAGCGCCCAATTCAACTAAAGTTTCAATTAAAACTGCAGTTTGAATGGTCATGTGAATACAGCCGAGAATTTTCGCGCCTGCAAGTGGTTTTGCTGCTGAGTAGCGTTTACGTAAGCCGATCAGCGCTGGCATTTCTGCTTCAGCAAGTTTGATTTCTTTACGGCCGTAGTCAGCTAGGGAAATATCGGCAACTTTATAATCTGTAAATGAAGCATTAACCGCGTTCATCACGATCTCCTTATAAAAACAAAAATTGATCATTCAGTTCGCGGATGCCGTTGTTGGTTCATCTGAGCAGATGACCGATCGTCGAGCCTGGCGCTTTTACATTTTGTACCTGTAAAACGTCGCAGCATCCCTCGACTAGCGAAGTATTGTACTTGGAAATTGATTTTGTTCCAATCTGAAATTGATTATTATCAACACAATTATATTTTTGAGCTTTTATTATGGCTTTAGAAATGCCTGAAGAATTAGCCCGTCTGGAAGCAAATGGCGGAATTTTTGCAGTTTGGATGCTGCTGCAACATTTAGGTATTGATGCCGATATTCAGCAGCTGGTAGAGGTCTGTGGATATGATGGTGAAAATGGTACGACGACCATCGGCTTAGCTGTTGGTCTGAAAAAGTTTGGTTTTCATGTCCAGTTTTATACTGATCCTGACCCTGATCTTCAGGAGAGTGAAAAGCTTAGTTATCAGGAAGCTGAGCAACTGAATTTACCTATTCTTCCTGCATTAAATTATCAGCAAATTCAACAGGCATTTGAGCAAAATAAATTTGTGATTGCCTATTACGACACTTTAGAAGGCGTGGGTAATCACTCCCTTGTTTATGATGTTAATGAAAATGAAATCTGTTTCTTTGACAGTTTTGATGCGATGCCTGCGACTATATTTGAACAACAACGAAATGCAGAAGGGATTTGCAGACAAGTGATTGTGGTCGATATTAATGATGATATCGAGCGTTAATATTTAAAATTGTATAAAACAAAAGCCCCTTATTTGAGAGGCTTTTTCATCTTTAATTTATTTTTCAGCAGCCTTTGCTTTTTCAGTCCAGTAATTTGCTTGTTCTTCATCTGTTTCTATGCCTAGACCATTTTCATAGATAAAAGCCAAATCACGTATGGCTTGAACTTCACCCCATTCAGCAGCCTGTTTGACTAAAGACACAGATTTGGCGACATCTTTTTCAATCACATCGCCACGACGGAAATAACCCGCCAATTCTAAAGTCGCAGCAGGGTGTTTCTGTATATTGGCTTTGCTCAGCCAGTAATAGCCGAGTTCAAAATGTGCTTTGGATTCTTCCGGGTCTTCTTCAGCCAAGTCTTTGGCATAAACGGTATAACCTTCACCCAGCCAGTACATCGCTTCGACATTGCCATTTTCTGCGGCTTTCAGCGCCCATTCTTCGGCAAGAATAATGTCATCATCATGCGCGCTTTGCATATACAACTCAGCCAGTTCAAATTGCGCTTTTGCATTTCCTGTAATGGCTAAATTCATCAGCGAGGCAGGAGGAGAAATTCGGTTAGACATACCTATATCCAGAAACTTTTGCTATAGCCTAAAAGGAATGAAATAAAAAAGCCAATCCGAAGATTGGCTTTTACCGTATCGTGACTAAAAACATCAACTCATGTCAGTGCTTTTAACCGAGAGGGTGTTCACAAACACTCAGTGTTCTTGCTGAATACCGGCAACCAACCAGTCCTGATTAGAACCGGCAGGTTTTACAAAGTGCCAGATTTCAGTAAACGGTTGTGGCAAGCTGTTCAAATCTTCACTTACTGTACCTGTGAAACGTATGCTCACCACATATTGACCATTTTCAGTTGCAGAATCGACCACCATTGCATTCAGGTTAGAGAATTCAGCAACGTCCTGATCCTGATTCGCCATAATGTCGTTATACATCGACTGATACAGGTCAGGGGTTAAATAACGTTGAATTTCAGCAATGTTGCTTGCTGTATTCATAGACTGAATATGGTTGAAGCGTTGACGCGCTACGCGCAGGAATGCAGCAGGCTCAGTTCCATCTGGCAGCTGGTTGCCGCTTTGTGTTGAAGCAGCACCAAAAGGCGCTTGAGTTGCTGCACCTGCAGAACCACCTACAGACTGACCAAAAATGTTGGTGCTGTCATTTGAACTACGTGGTGCTGCACTTTGCTGACCAAACGGTGCTGTATTTCCAGCATTGTTTGGTGCATACGGATTATTAGCTGCTAATTTTTTTTTTGCTCCGAATTTACGGAACAAGAAGAAAGCGACTGCTGCTGCCAGAAGAATCCAGATCCAGCCTGGAATTCCGCCTTTTTCTTCCTCTTGCTGCGTTTGTGCTTCACTTCCGGCTTTGTCATCTGCTAAAGCATTCGCTGCAACTGCACCAACTGCAGCACCAGCAACACCAGCAGCAACCATTTTACCTACACCTGAACCCGATTTTTGTTGGGCAGGGGCAACAGGTTGTTGAACAGGAGTAGCTTGACGCGGTTGTTGGTAAGACTGGGTTGGAGCAGCAGAACGGCTCATGCCATGGCTTTTACCGCCACCTGCACGTTTTGCTTCGGCCATTGGTGCAACCACCATAGCTGCCATTAAAATACCGGCCATCAAACCACGCTGTCGAACTTCCATCGATTTTTCCTAAATAAAAAAGTAAATTAGAGCTTTATAGTTATGCAGTCATTTGCACCGAATTTCAATATCAAATTGGTGATTTTTTTACATAACCTTTCATATGTTTAAGCTTAAGCCAACTCTTCACTTAAGTTCATCGCCTCCGTCAAGGCCTCATGCAAACGTGCTACTGAAATGATCTGTACATTCGGAATCGGTTTTTGTGGCGCATTGCCACGTGGTAAAATAATGTATTTAAAACCATGCTTAATGGCTTCTTTTAAACGTTCCTGACCATTTGGCACCGGACGGATTTCACCGGACAGTCCGACTTCACCAAATACCGCCAGTTGTTGTGGTAAGGCTTTGCCACGCAAGCTTGAAGCACAAGCCAAAAGGACGGCCAGATCCGAACCGGTTTCGGTAATCTTTAAACCGCCAACAACATTGACATACACATCCTGTCCAGAGGTTTGCACCCCGCCGTGACGGTGCATGACAGCCAGCAGCATGTTCAGGCGGTTTTGTTCCAGACCGAGTGCCACACGACGAGGTTGGCCATGCGCATCATCCACCAAAGCTTGTACTTCAACCAACAGGGGACGGGTGCCTTCACGGCTGATCATCACAATCGAACCGGGAATCGCTTCATCATAACGGCTTAAGAAAATGGCAGAAGGATTGGAGACTTCACGTAAGCCTTTATCAGTCATGCCAAACACGCCCAGTTCATTGACCGCCCCGAAACGGTTTTTTACCGCGCGAATCATCCGGTAACGTGAGTCGGATTGTCCTTCAAAATACAGGACACAATCGACCATGTGTTCCAGTACACGGGGTCCCGCCAATGCGCCTTCTTTGGTCACATGACCCACAATGAACAGCGCTGTGCCACTATTTTTGGCAAAACGGGTCAGTAAAGCCGCCGATTCACGAATTTGCGAAACACCACCCGGTGCTGACTGTAATGTTTCGGTATATAAGGTTTGAATCGAATCCAGAATGGCAACAGCAGGGCGTTCTTGCGCAAGCACCTCGCAGATTCGTTCCACGCAGGTTTCTGCCATGACTTTAAGATGCTCAGTCGGCAATTCCAGACGATGGGCACGCAAAGCGACTTGCGACAGCGACTCTTCACCAGTCACATAGAGTGCAGAACTCTGCGCAGCTGCCATATGGGTCGCCGTTTGTAAAAGAATGGTGGATTTACCAATTCCGGGATCACCGCCAATCAGCACCACAGAACCGGTGACTAGACCACCGCCCAGAACGCGGTCAAATTCACCTATCCCTGTAGCCAAGCGTGTTTCATGTGAAACAGAAACTTTATTCAGAGTGGTGATGTTGGCAGCCTGACCGGCATAGCCACCGCCCATTTTCGGCTGGGCACGGTGTGTTGTTGCGGGTGCAAGAGTGACTTCGAGCAGGCTGTTCCATTCACCACATTCTGAACATTGTCCCGCCCATTTCGGATGGTCCGTTCCACATTGTTCGCAACGGTAAACAGTTTTGACTTTGCTCATTTGAGTGGTATCTATATAAATCAGAAGACGGATGAAGAATGTAGCAATAGCTGTATGGAAATACAATTTTTTGCATAAATTCTCGCCAAACTTTATCTTGGCACGTAAACTGCTAACTTGAAGGGAAATACAGAAAAGGAATACAAAATGGACCAAAATTGCGTGAAAAAGCGACAAAAACACAGTCAAGCTTGAAAAATATTTAACAAACGCTCAAAAAACTTTATTTATTTTTTTTAATTTGAGCTACTTTTATCACACGAAATTGAGAGACGAAAATAACAATGTCAAATGAGAATCATAGTTCACCGAATGAAGGTGGTGAACTGCAGCGGAGTCTGTCGAATCGGCATTTGCAGCTTATTGCGATTGGCGGGGCTATTGGTACAGGTTTGTTCATGGGGTCGGGTAAAACCATCAGCCTGGCCGGGCCATCCATTCTGATCATTTATATGATTATTGGTTTTATGGTTTTTTTGGTCATGCGTGCGCTTGGCGAACTGTTACTGTCTAACCTGAAATACAAGTCTTTTATTGATTTTTCAACCGATTTGATTGGTCCATGGGCGGGTTATTTTGTCGGCTGGACCTATTGGCTGTGCTGGATCACCATTGGTATTGCTGACTTGTCGGCCATTATTTATTACCTGCAGTTCTTTAACGGAGGGCTGCCGTTTACGCCTGGTGAAGGGGTTATGATCAGTGTTGCCGCCATTGTGTTTATTATGGGGCTGAATCTGGTTACCGTTAAATTGTTCGGTGAATTAGAGTTTTGGTTTGCTTTAATCAAGATTATTGCCATTGTCGTATTGATTGCTGTGGGTCTGTGGATGATCTTTACCGGGTTTTCTTCTACCGCAGGTGAAGTCGCTTCCTTTACTCATCTCTGGTCACATGGCGGTTTATTTCCAACAGGCGTAACGGGTTTCTTGGCCGGTTTCCAGATTGCCATCTTTGCCTTCGTCGGTGTGGAACTGGTGGGTACCACAGCAGCTGAAACCAAAGATCCTGAACAGAACTTGCCTAAAGCAGTCAACTCGATCCCTATTCGTATTATCATTTTCTATGTGCTGGCACTGGTCATTGTCATGTCAGTTACGCCATGGAACAAGATTGATCCGAACATCAGTCCATTCGTCAACCTGTTTAGCCAGGCCGGTATTGCTGCTGCAGCGATTATCATGAATTTGGTGGTGTTATCTTCGGTGATGTCATCCATGAACAGTGGGGTGTTCTCGACCAGCCGTATGCTGTTTGGTCTGTCACGTGAAGAGCAGGGTCCTAAAGCCTTCGGTCATTTAAATAAACGTGCTGTGCCTGCCAATGCACTGTATTTCTCGGCAATCTGTTTGTTACTCGGTGCTGCACTTCAGTACTTTGTACCGAATACGGTTGAAGCGTTTACTCTTGCAACCACACTTTCAACCATCCTGTTTATCTGTGTCTGGCTGATGATTATCTGGAGCTATATCGTGTATTACAAAACACGTCCAGAACTGCATGCCAAATCAACCTTTAAACTTCCTGGTGGATTGTTTACCTGCTGGTTGGTAATCATCTTCTTTATTGGCATGATTTATGTGTTGTCTTTAGAAGCAGACACCATGAAAGCGCTGATGGTCAGCCCAATCTGGTTCATTATTTTGATTATTGGTTACTTTGGTTTCTACAAACCGAAACATAAATAATCAGGCTAGAAAATGAAAACGCCAGTTTGAAACTGGCGTTTTTTTTTATCTCACTATAATCTCTAGCGTTTAGGGCTTTGGTCATGTCCCATGATCAGGTTATACTTCTTCGAAAATATCAAATAGGTGGTCAGATGCGTCTTGTCATTTGCTGCATCAGTTTATTGGCGACAGGTTTTGCTTTAGTCGGTTGTGGTCAGTCTGGAGCTTTGCAGCTACCGAGTGATCCGAATTACAACAAACGTGCAAAATATTTGTTATATCCCAATGTAGATTCAAAACAGCAATCCTCAAATAAGCAAGAAGCCGCTCCAGTAGCACCAGAGCTTCCTGCTTCATCTGCTGCAACGAATTAATTTTTAATATCTAAACGCGTCATCGAAAGGATACATTCATGAGTTTTACCCGCATCAATGGGGTTTTGCATGCCGAGCAATGTTCTCTACAACAGCTTGCGCAGCAATTTGGCACGCCACTTTATGTTTATTCAAAAGCGACTTTTGAAAAGCATTATTTAGATATGGATCGTGCTTTTAGCTTTATCGATCATCAAATTTGTTTTGCGGTAAAGTCAAACTCTAACCTTGCGGTGTTGAATGTACTGGCCAAGCGTGGCGCGGGCTTTGATATTGTTACTGGTGGTGAACTGGCGCGTGTGCTTAAGGCGGGTGGTGATGCTTCTAAAATTGTATTCTCGGGTTTAGGTAAATCTGAAGCGGATATCCAAAAAGCGCTAGAAGTAGGCATTGCATGTTTTAATGTCGAGTCTTATGCTGAGCTGGACCGTATTCAAAAAGTGGCAGCAAGCTTAGGTAAAAAAGCCCCAATTTCCTTGCGTGTCAATCCGGATGTCGATGCCAAAACTCATCCCTACATTTCAACCGGTTTAAAAGAAAACAAATTCGGTATTCCTTCCGATACGGTATTTGAAACCTATCAATATGCTGCATCGTTGCCAAACCTGGATGTTGTGGGAATTGACTGTCATATCGGTTCACAATTGACTGAAACCCAGCCTTTTGTTGATGCGCTGGATCGTGTGATTGTGATGATTGAGAAACTTAAAGAATTAGGTATCAATCTAAAACACATTGATATCGGTGGCGGTTTGGGCGTGACCTATAAAGATGAAACGCCTCCATCTGTAGAAGAATATGCCAATGCATTACGTCCAGCTTTGGAAAAGCTGGGTCTAAAAGTGTATATGGAACCGGGTCGCAGTATTTCTGCCAATGCCGGTGTGTTACTGACTAAAGTCGATTTGCTCAAACCGACCAATCACCGTAACTTTGCCATTATTGATGCCGCGATGAACGACCTGATTCGTCCTGCTTTGTATGAAGCATGGATGGATATTCAGGAAGTGATTCCACGTACTGACGTTGAAGCGAAAGAGTGGGATGTCGTCGGGGCGATTTGTGAAACCGGTGATTTCCTGGGTAAAGAGCGTCAGCTGGCAATCAAAGAAAATGATGTACTGGCTGTGTTGGGTGCGGGTGCTTACGGTTTCGTGATGAGCTCGAACTATAACAGTCGCGGACGTGCTGCTGAAGTGATGGTGGATGGTGATCAGGCACATCTGATTCGTGAGCGCGAAAGCATTGAATCTTTGTGGGAACGTGAACGCTTATTGCCATAATGGAGATGTCTGAGATGTTTTTAGAATTTACCAAAATGCATGGTCTGGGCAATGACTTCATGGTGGTTGATCTGATCAGCCAGCGTGCCTACCTGGATACTGTCACTATTCAACGTTTGGCAGATCGCCACTTTGGCATTGGTTTCGACCAGTTGCTAATTGTTGAGCCACCTGATTTACCCAATGTCGATTTTAAATATCGTATTTTCAATGCCGACGGTTCTGAAGTGGAGCAATGCGGAAACGGTGTGCGCTGTTTTGCACGTTTTGTGCATGAGCGTCAGCTCACCACCAAAACCAAAATTAAAGTGCAGACCAAAGCCGGTATTGTAGAGCCTGAGCTGGGTGTGAATGGCTGGGTTCGTGTGAACATGGGTTATCCTAAATTCTTGCCAAGTGAAATTCCATTTTTGGCAGATGAACCGGAAAATTTGTATGACATTGAGCTGGCCAACAATGAAAAGCTGACTATTGATGTCGTAAATATGGGCAATCCGCATGCAGTGACCATTGTTCCCGATGTGATTACCGCAGATGTCGCACGTATTGGACCACAAGTAGAATCACATGAGCGTTTCCCGCAACGTGTCAATGCCGGTTTTATGCAAATTATTGATGAAAAACATGCCCGTCTGCGTGTATTTGAACGTGGTGTAGGTGAAACTTTAGCCTGTGGTACAGGCGCCTGTGCCGCTGCGGTTTCCGGTATGCGCCGTGGTCTGTTGGCTAATAATGTTGAAATTGAACTGGCTGGTGGCAAGCTGCAAATTGAATGGAAAGAAGGTGATGTGGTGTGGATGACCGGTCCAACAGCAAACGTCTATCAGGGTCGTATCGATTTGAGTTATTACCAATAGTAAACTCATGTTTTGATGAAAAAAGCACTGTCCCTATGATGGTGCTTTTTTATGCTTGTAAATGCGTTATGCTGTACGAATTATTGCTTTTAGTCTAGAGCTTAAATGACGCATTTGATTTTTCTTCCAGGAGCATCTGGAAGTACTGAATTTTGGCAGCCACTGATTGAACTGCTGTCAGCAGATTATACAGTGCAAGTGATTGCCTATCCTGGGTTCGGTCAAGAACCAGCGCAGAATGAAGTATATGATTTTAATAGTCTGAGTGATTATGTGCTGGACCAGATTCAGCAAGATTCGGTACTGGTTGCACAGTCGATGGGCGGAATTTTTGCCATACAGGCTGCATTGAAAAAATCTAATTTAATTAAAGCTATGGTACTGATTGCGACATCAGGCGGGATTGATTTAAGTCCATTTGAAGTCGAGGATTGGCGCACGGCCTATAAAAACCAGTTCCTGAATTACCCGGACTGGTTTTCTACTGTACAGTTGGATTATTCCTCTCAACTTTCAGCCATTCAGCAAAAAACATTACTGCTATGGGGAGATGCCGATCCCATCAGCCCTGTGGCTGTTGGGCAGTATTTACATCAGACATTAAAAGACTCATCGTTTCAGGTTATTCAGGGTGGAGATCATTTATTTGCTGCGCAGCACGCTACAGAGACAGCAGCGTGGGTCTCTGATTTTTTAAATTCACTGGAAAGCAGAGCAAGGGATAGTTAATGTCATTACAAACAAACACAACTGAACTGCTCGCAATGTGGCTCAAAGAACGTGAAATTCAAAATCAGTCCAGACATACCTTGCAGGCTTATGAACGCGACGTTTCCGATTTTTTAAACTTTTGTGAAGCTAAAAAACTGGATCTGGCCAATATCGAAACTACAGATCTGCGTGAATATTTGGCCCATAAAGTGGAACAGCAAGGCTTAAGTTCCAGCAGTTTACAGCGGATGCTCTCATCCATACGCCAATTTATGAAATGGGCCGAGCAGGGGCAGTATCTGGCGTTTAATCCGGCGGATGATTTTCAGTTAAAACGTATTCCCAGACCGCTTCCGGGCATGGTCGATATTGAAACCGTGAACCAGATTCTGGATCAGCCAGCACCTGAAACCGAAGCACAGCAACAAATGTGGCTACGGGATAAAGCCATTTTAGAACTATTGTATTCCAGTGGTTTACGTCTGGCTGAAGTGCAAGGTTTGCGGATTAAAGATATCGATTTTAACCGTCAGCTGTTACGTATTACCGGTAAAGGCAATAAAACCCGGGTGGTGCCTTTTGGCAGTAAGGCTCGAGATGCAGTAATGAAGTGGCTGCAAGTCTATCCATTATGGCACGGTGATTTTGTCCCGGATGCTCATGTGTTTATTACCCAAAAGGGCAATCCGCTGGGTGCGCGGCAAATTGAAAACCGGGTGAAACTGCAAGCCCTGCGTGCCGGGGTAAATGTTGATTTGCATCCACATTTGTTACGTCATTGCTTTGCCAGTCATATGCTATCCAACAGCCGGGATTTACGTGCGGTACAGGAAATGCTGGGACATAGCAATTTGACTACTACACAAATTTATACCCATGTTGATTTTGATCATTTGGCTCAGGTGTATGATCAGGCACATCCGCGAGCGCAAGTTAAAAAGTCGTAACAATATTAAATAATGTTAAAATTTGAATCAATCTGGTCCGGACTTTGCTTAATTATTTTAGCAGCAGTCACCGGAGTTCATTAAAGTTAAATAAGCGTATGAAAAAATATCAGGGCATAAAGATGACATTTTGAACTATTGTCGGATAATAAAAAGTCAATTTATAAGGTATAAGAATCACCTCTAACCATACAGTGAATCGCATGAATCATGTATAGCGATGAAATTATGTATGCTTTCACTACTGGTCAGTTAAATATTGGAAAGGAAAATGATAGGCGAAACAATGATTGCAGATATTTTAGAGAAATATGACCAGTTAACGGCTGCGCAAAAAGAAATTTTTGCAGGTTATGGCCTTCGTCAAGTTAAACATTTTGTCGAAATAAGTTTGCCTAATATCGAACCGGTTTTACCTGCAGGTGCGCATGTCCAGGGCATCAATGCAGAAGGTAAGGTACAAGCCATTAATGATGTGACCCAACAAACCTATCTGTGGATTTCAGACCTGCAATGGCAGGAACGTCCCATTGCAACATCAAATGTAGATTTAAAAGAAGACTTTTTAGCAGTCTGGAAAATATTTAATCTTCAGGCTTATGATTTAATTGATTTAAGCCACATCCATCGTGACTTTTTACAAAGTCAGCCTGTATAAGCAGCCTTTTAATTTGCAGACTTGATCAAGGGCTACCTGATTTCATGCGATATCATTGATGTAGCCCTAAAGTTTTATAAGGTTATCAAGCTCAAAGCTAAGTAAGTTCTTGTTGCTGCACTTCAATTTTCAATCTAAGCAATAACAGATTTATTTGCACGGCAATTTTTAACATACTGAAAAATTATGAACGTGCCTAAAGATTATCGAGCGGTAACTGGAAACTCTGTTTAATAATTTGACTGGGTAAATCCGTTTTTACACTGGTTATGCCGTTTTTCTTGGTGAGATGCGCCGACTGAAATTTACGGTAACTTTCCAGATCGGGCACGACCACTTTCAGCATGGCATCGCATTCCCCTAAAATGATATAGCATTCCATCACTTGAGGAAGCTCTTTCATGGCTTCAATGAAGGTATCGATGGTTTCAGCATCCTGTCCGGTTAACCAAATTCGTGAAAATAATATCAGCTGCAAGCCAATTTTTTGCGGGTCTACCACTGTGGTGTAATTTTGAATTACGCCTGCTTCTTCCAGTAATTTCACCCGACGCAGACACGATGATGGCGACAGTCCAATTTCGCGGGCCAGATCGTTATTTTGCATACGGCCATTATTCTGCAAGGCACGAATGATATTTTTATCAATACGATCTAGTTTTACTGAAACAGATTTAGAAGATAGTTTCATAAATTAGAATATAATTCGGAGGATAATCATAATTATAGAATATTTGAAATCCTATTTTGTACTATTTGTTCGATACTGATTTTCACTTTCAAGACATGGAAAGGGAAAAGAAAATGTCTGTATTTGTACTGTTTGCCTTAACGGTTATTCCGCTTATTTTCACCCCTGGACCAGATATGCTGTTTATCCTGTCTCAAGTAATGGGAAAAGATGCAAAAGCAGGCATGCTGGCAACTATAGGGATTTGCCTGGGCTATTTGGTCCATTCTGTTTTGATGGCTTTGGGCATTACAGCCCTTATAGTCTCGTTCCCGGTGTTATTTGAAAGCATTCGCTGGCTCGGGATCGCTTATCTATTGTTCTTGGCTACGAGTTTGATTAAGTCGGTGTTCAGTGACAATAAATTCATCATCGAGAGAAAATCATCATCCAGTCCCATTAAAAAAGGTTTCTTTACTGCGCTATTGAACCCCAAAGGTATGCTGATCTATTTTGCAATTTTACCGCAATTTATTGATAAAGCTGGGAATATGGTGAATCAGGGTTTAATCCTGTCCTTGATCTTTATTGGACTCATCTTTGTGGTATATGGCAGTTTGAGTGTGATTTTTGCCAAAGTGACCCAAAAAACCCATATTGATGAACGTAAACAGAAATGGATTGATGGCGCTTCAGGTGGCTTGTTAATGCTGGCTGCAACCTGGCTGATCATGAACTGATAAATGTCAAGCAAGTATGCTGTTATGGCGTGCTTGCCTGTATGGAAGGGTGTTGAGCCGAAAAGGTAATTTGTTACATATTTAACTTAAAAAATAGCTCAATTTTAGGGCAAACAGACTGAAAAATTTAGCGGAATCTGTCTTAAATGACAATTCATTACTTTGGCTGTTCTGTCGGCTATGTGTGCCAGACTCGCCAGAAACTGATCGAAAACAAGCATTAAATCAGAACTTTTGATGAAGTTAATCAGATAAAAAAATACTAAAAATCAATGCTTAAAAAATAAATAAATATTCAGGAATTTCATCTTAATAAAAGTGTGTGAAAAAAATATGAACGCCAAGTTCAAGGAAAATGATGCTTTTTTACAGCTGTTTCGATAATTGTGACTTGACCCAAATGCCGTACACATTGCAAGATAGGGCACCTAAAAAAATTTAAGTGAAGAGTTATTATAACTTTTCTCAATATTTACATTTGCTAAAACAGCCGAGGATTACATGAAGGCTCTTGTTG
This sequence comes from Acinetobacter uliginosus, assembly GCF_044130295.1. Lineage (NCBI taxonomy): Bacteria > Pseudomonadati > Pseudomonadota > Gammaproteobacteria > Moraxellales > Moraxellaceae > Acinetobacter > Acinetobacter uliginosus. The sequence continues at coordinate 56,961 of NZ_JBIQOC010000001.1, forward strand.
CTGTAAAACGTGTGGTTGATGCCAACGTTAAAGTTCGCGTTAAACCGGACAACAGTGGTGTTGACTTAACAAACGTTAAAATGTCAATTAACCCATTCTGTGAAATCGCAGTGGAAGAAGCGGTTCGTTTAAAAGAAAAAGGAACTGTTTCAGAAATCGTTGTTGTTGCTATCGGTCCTAAAGAAGCGCAAGAACAAATCCGTTCTTCAATGGCACTTGGTGCTGACCGCGGTATCCTGGTTGAAGCTGATGACAGCCAGCTCGGTGCTTTGGAAGTGGCTAAAATCCTGAAAGGTGTTGTTGACGCTGAACAACCACAATTAATCCTTCTTGGTAAACAGGCCATTGATGACGACTCTAACCAGGTGGGTCAGATGCTTGGTGCTCTACTTGGCGCAGGTCAAGGTACATTCGCTTCTGAAGTGAAAGTTGAAGGCGACAAAGTACAAGTCACTCGTGAAATCGACGGTGGTTTGCAAACTGTTGAACTTGCACTTCCAGCAATTATCACCACTGACTTACGTTTGAACGAGCCACGTTATGCAGCTCTGCCAAACATCATGAAAGCGCGTAAAAAACCGCTTGATACCAAGTCTCCTGCAGATTTCGGTGTAACTGCGACAACTAAACTGAAAACAGTGAAAGTTGAAGCTCCTGCTGAACGTAAAGCGGGCGTACAAGTGAAGTCTGTAGACGAGCTTGTAGAAAAATTGAAAAATGAAGCGAAAGTGATCTAATACAGAAGGATAAAAATCATGAGTATTTTAGTTATCGCTGAGCACGACAACAAAGCATTAAACGCTGCTACTTTAAACGTTGTTGCTGCGGCGCAAAAAATCGGTGGTGATATCACTGTATTGGTAGCTGGCTCGAACGCGCAAGCTGTTGCTGACCAGGCAGCTAAAGTTGCAGGTGTAAGCAAAGTATTACTTGCTGACGACGCTGCTTATGCAAACCAGTTGGCTGAAAATGTGGCTAAACTTGTTGCTGAATTGGGCAAAGGCTATACCCATATCCTTGCTGCTTCTACCACAACGGGTAAAAACATTCTGCCACGTGCAGCTGCGCTTCTTGATGTGAGCATGATCACTGATATTATCGCTGTTGAAGGTCCTAAAACTTTCAAACGTCCAATCTATGCAGGTAACGCAATTGCAACCGTAGAGTCTGGTGAGTCTGTTGTTGTTGCTACCGTTCGTGGTACAGCATTTGATGCTGTAGCAAGCGATGGTGGTGCGGCTAGCGTTGAAGCTGCTGCGTCTACTGGCGATGCGGGTCTTTCTAAATTCATCTCAGAAGAAATTGTGAAATCTGAACGTCCAGAATTAACCGCTGCACGCATCGTGGTTTCTGGTGGTCGTGGTGTGGGTTCAGGTGAAAACTATCACAAAATCCTGGATCCATTAGCGGATAAACTTGGCGCTGCTCAAGGTGCTTCACGTGCTGCAGTTGATGCCGGCTTCGTTCCTAACGACATGCAAGTCGGTCAAACGGGTAAAATCGTTGCGCCTGAGCTATACATCGCTGTTGGTATTTCTGGTGCAATCCAGCACTTGGCGGGTATGAAAGAGTCTAAAGTGATTGTTGCGATCAACAAAGATGAAGAAGCGCCAATTAACGCAGTAGCTGACTACTGGTTAGTGGGTGACTTGAACACTGTAGTTCCGGAATTGGTTTCTAAAATCTAATTCAGCACTACATGCTTCAAAAAACGCTCCGCAAGGAGCGTTTTTTTATGCCTAGATGTTCGTAGCTTATCTATTTCTAGGGGGAGAATGTGGCTATTCTGACTCAATAGATAGCATTGCAGGGGCAGCAAACGAATGTACATCTTTTATGGTGGTACAAGGTGATACAGGTTTAATGTATTTGTGTAGCTAGGGGAGAGCCTGTATTTAATCGATTTATATTTTTTTAAAGGTGAAAAGACTATTTTAACTGAATAAACCGCCCGAACATTGAGCGCTAAAATTTGCAGCTAGACACTGAATAAAATGAACGAATTCACATAAAATCCCGACAAATGAAAGTGCCTAAAAAATAAACGATAAATTATAGAAAATTAACAAGATTAAGATAAGAGATATGGCACAAAAACAACAGAATTTATGCTATAATTTACGGCTGTATTTAGATTTTAACTCAGCTTATTTTGAGTTAATTTTTTGCTAGATTGATTATATAAAACGAACAGTCTGAACGGTTGTTTGTAATAAGGAGTATGCATGAGCGTATCGGAAATCCGACCGATTGCCATTGAGGATGAACTCAAAAGCTCATATCTCGACTATGCCATGAGTGTTATTGTTTCTCGTGCATTACCTGACGTGAGAGATGGCTTAAAGCCTGTTCATCGTCGTGTGCTTTTCGCTATGCACGAATTGGGCAATGACTACAATAAAGCATACAAAAAGTCAGCCCGTGTCGTCGGTGATGTGATCGGTAAATATCACCCACATGGTGACTCTGCTGTTTATGAAACCATTGTTCGTATGGCGCAAGACTTTAGCCTGCGTTATCAACTGGTAGATGGTCAAGGTAACTTCGGTTCTGTTGATGGCGATAGTGCAGCAGCAATGCGTTATACCGAAGTGCGTATGCGTAAGCTGACCCATGAGCTTTTGGCCGATCTGGAAAAAGACACAGTCGAGTGGGAAGACAACTACGACGGTTCTGAACGCATTCCACAAGTCATGCCTACACGTGTTCCTAACTTGCTGATTAACGGTGTAACTGGTATTGCAGTAGGTATGGCGACCAATATGGCGCCACACAACATGACAGAAGTGATCAATGCATGTTTGGCCTATGCGGAAAACCCGAATATTTCCATTGAAGGCTTGATGGAACATATCTCTGGCCCAGATTTCCCTACAGGCGGTATCATTTACGGTAAATCAGGCATTGTCGATGCTTACCGTACCGGTAAAGGTCGTCTTCATATTCGTGGTAAATATCACATTGAAGAAGACCAGAAGACTGGCCGTAACACCATCGTATTCACTGAAATTCCTTATCAAGTCAATAAAGCAAAAACCATTGAACGTATTGCTGAATTGGTGAAAGAGAAGAAACTGGAAGGGATTTCTGAGCTTCGTGATGAATCCGATAAAGAAGGGATGCGTATTGCCATTGACCTGAAGCGTGGTGAAAACGCCGAAGTGATTGTCAATAACCTGTTCCTGAATACCCAGTTAGAAAATTCATTCAGCATCAACATGGTCTGCCTGGACAACGGCCAGCCGAAGTTGATGAACCTGAAAGACATCATTGCTGCGTTCATCCGTCACCGCCAGGAAGTGGTGACTCGCCGTACCATGTTCGAACTGCGTAAAGCGCGTGAACGTGGCCATATCCTGGAAGGCTTGACCGTTGCACTCGCAAACATCGATGCGATTATTGAAACCATCAAGACCTCTGCCAACCCGGGCGAAGCGCGCGAGCGTTTACAGGCGGGTGAATGGGCTGCGGGTGGCGTAGTTGCATTACTGGAAAAAGCGGGTTCGGTTTCTGTACGTCCTGACGAGATTGAAGGTGAAGATCCAAACCGTCGATTCGGTTTAGATGGTAATGTTTACCGTTTATCTCCAGCACAGGTTGGTGCAATTCTTGAACTACGTTTACACCGCTTAACTGGTCTGGAACAAGACAAGTTACATGCTGAATATTCTGAAATTTTGGGTCAAATTGCTGAATTAACTGCAATTCTGAACGATTTCAATTTATTGATGGCAGTGATTAAAGAAGAATTGGCGTTAATCCTGCAACAATATGGCGATGCACGTCGTACCGCGATTGTTGAATCACGTATTGATTTCTCTCGCGAAGATTTGATTCCTGAAGAGCAAGTAGTATTGACCGTTTCTAAAACCGGTTATGCGAAAACTCAACCACTTTCTGATTACGCTGCACAGCGTCGTGGTGGTCGTGGTAAGTCTGCGACTTCAATGAAAGAAGATGACTACATTCAGCATCTGATTGTGACCTCGAACCATGCAACGGTACTTTGCTTTACCGATGTCGGTAAGGTCTATCGTCTGAAAGTATTTGAAGTGCCGCAAGCGTCGCGTGGTGCCAAAGGTCGCCCAATGGTGAACCTGTTACCGCTTGATGCCAACGAAACCATTACTGCAATTCTTCCGGTGATTGATGCACCGAAGAAATTTAAAGAACGTTTGGCAGACTTCAAGGCATTTGTAAAAACCAATGCTGCGAAACTGCAAGAAAATGAAATCATCAATTCACATTATGCTGAACTGGAAGCGGCACTTGCTGAACTTGAAGATGGTGCAGATGACTTGTCTGATGCATTACGTGTTCAATTGAAGCAATTGGGTGTTGAGCTTTCAGCAAGCGATCTGGATGATGAAATCATTGCTGACTTTGCGCAGCAAGCCGAAGCGGTACGTAAAAACTTCTATGTATTTATGGCGACCGAATACGGTACGATCAAGCGTGTAGAACTTGAACAGTTCAGTAATGTCCGTTCAAACGGTTTGCGTGCCATTGAACTCACTGGCGATGATACCTTGATTGGTGTTGCAATTACCGATGGCGAACAGCAAATCATGTTATTCTCGAATGAAGGTAAAGCAATCCGTTTTGCTGAAACCGATGTGCGTTCAATGGGACGTTCAGCCAAAGGTGTACGCGGTATGCGTGTGACCATTGGTGCAGCGCAAGTTGAAGATGCCGAAGATGCCGATATCGAGTCTGATGATGAAGATAGTTCAGATTCAGCCTTAATCAGCCGTATCGTTTCATTGGTGGTTGTCCCTGAAACAGGTGAAGTGCTGTGTGCTTCTGAAAACGGTTACGGTAAACGTACCCCGGTAGATGACTTCCCAACCAAGAAACGTGGCGGTAAGGGCGTGATTGCGATCAAGACCTCTGAACGTAACGGTCAGTTGGTGGGTGCAGTTGCGATTGATGCCTCTAAAGAACTGATGTTGATTTCTGATGGTGGCACTTTGGTACGTACCCGTGCTTCTGAAGTTGCTCAAACTGGTCGTAACGCACAAGGTGTACGTTTGATCCGTTTAGGTAATGACGAGTTACTTGTAGGCGTAGTTTCGGTTGAAGCTGTAGAAGAAGATGAGTTTATTGAAGCAGTGGAAGGCGAAGAAGTTGTTGCCTCTACAGCTTTAATTGATTCTGAAACTTTGGTGGATGATGAAACTATCGCTGATGAAGCTGATACTGAATCAGATTTAAGAGATTCTGACGACTAAGTTTTGATATTGAAAAGAAGGGCGCTTAGGCGCTCTTCTTTTATGCTTATGATTTGTTAGCAGGATGTTTTCCTTACCACTAATAATTATTACTTAGAATAAGAATGTTTAGATTTTTAAAAAATTAATTTCTGAATAGGTGATTTTAATGGTTTTAGGAGAGCATGATTCATTATTCTTAAAAACAATAATAAAAGCCAATAGCTAGGATTTACATAAGCTATTTGATTCAATGAGTCAAAATTAGATTAATTGATATTCTTAAAGGTAAGTCGCAGGATTAAAAGACTTCTTTCATTATTGGAGTCATGAGTGTGGCATGGATGCCACACGTTTCCCATCATGACAAGGATGTCATGTATGGGAAACAAAAGGTTTTTGTCTACTTTTGACCTTTCAAAAGTAGAGGTAATGCCTACGCAAAGGCATAAAAATTGAATCAATCAAATGAGGCAATGCTGATTTTTAAAAGAGCCTATAAATAATTTTTTGACTTATGCAAGTTATCTAAAGAATTAGATTTAAAAGATATTTAAGAAATAAAAAAGGAAGCCGAAGCTTCCTTTTTTGATTTATAAATTATGCAGCTTCTTTTAATTCAACAGCATAATTTTTTTGCTTTTCAGCATCGAACTGACCTTCCCATTTACTGATCACAAGAACAGCCAACGAGTTACCAATCACATTCAATACAGTACGAGCCATATCCAGAATACGGTCAATACCGGCAATAAATGCCAAGCCTTCAAGCGGAATACCCACACTACCCAAGGTTGCCAACAATACAACGAAAGATACGCCAGGCACACCGGCAATACCTTTAGAAGTAATCATCAAGGTTAACACCAGAATGATTTGCTGGGTCATGCTTAAATCAATACCGTAAAGCTGCGCAATAAAGATGGCTGCAATACTTTGATATAAGGTCGAACCATCCAGGTTAAATGAATAACCGATTGGAATCACAAAACTGGTAATAGATTTTGGCGCACCATAGGCTTCCATTTTCTCCATCAGGCGCGGTAATACTGTCTCGGAACTTGCAGTTGAATAAGACAGAATCAGCTCATCTTTTAGAATTTTAATAATTTCCCAAATACTGAAACCACAGAATTTGGCAACAAGTCCTAAAATCACAAAGATGAAGAAGAAAATAGCACCGTAAACCAATAATGCTAATTTGACTAACGGAAGCAGTGAGCTAAAGCCGAAGTTCGCAACAGTCGCCGCAATCAGGCCAAATACACCGAAAGGTGCAAAAAGCATGATCATATGGGTGACTTTGAACATGGTTTCAGCAACCGCATGCAACACATCAATTAGCGGTTTCTTGGTTTCTTTCGCTAAAGATCCCAAACCAATACCGAAGATCACAGAGAAGAAGATGATTGGCAACATATGCCCATCGGTCAGTGATCCAAAAATATTAGACGGGATTAAAGATAAAATGGTATTGACCAGACCATGCGAGTGACTACTCACTTCCTGGGTGGTTTGCTGATATTTAGAGATATCGGTTTGGGTCAAACTCGACATGTCAATACCGGCACCTGGCTGGAATACGTTTGCAGCAACCAGTCCGACAATAATCGCAACCGTGGTAATAATTTCAAAATAAACAATAGTCTTGAAACCCAGTTTACCCAAGTTTTGACCATGACTTGCATTGGCAATACCTAAAATCAGCATTGAAAGTACAAGTGGAATGACAATCATCTTAATCAAATTAATAAAGATTGCGCCCAAAGGGCTCAGCAGATTATTAATCAGAGTTTCACGATATTCGGGAGAATAGTGTAGAAAAGAGCCTACAAGCACACCTAAAATGAGCGCAATGACGATTTGCCAAGCAAGACTAATCTTAATCTTTTTCATGCTAAGCCCTTAAAATCAAATTTCAATAAAAAAGCTGCTATAACACTGTCGATCTCACATCGGCATGTTACGGGGAGCGTGGGAATGAATAATATAAAAAAAATTCATGAAATATGAACAGGGGGCTATTTTGCATCGATTAGTATATTCAATCTAACTTTTTTCTTCATAATTGATTCAAAAGATCAAAAAAAGATCAATTTTGGTGTTAAAAACAACCAAATGGTAAAGTTTTATTTAATAATCTTATGAGTTCATAGCTAAAAGCTTACTTTTGACCAGATCGGATCAGGCGAAAATATGCCCAAACCAGACAAATGCCGGCAAAGGTTGCCAGATAAATCATTTTTGGAATGACCAGCTGGGTAGGCACTCCCATCTGGTTCAATTGAATAAACATCTGTATGCCTTGAGTAGAAGGCAGCGCTTGGCCTAGCCACTGCATCCATTTCGGCATTGCGGCATGCGGCCACGCCGTACCTGAAAGTAAGAACAGCGGAATAGAGCTAAATACAATCACGTGACCTGCACGTTCCGGCATATCCAGAAAAGAGGCAATCAGCATGCTGAGGCCAATCACGCAGCTCACAAAGATAGGGACCGCAATGAGCATGCCCCAGAAGTTACCACCCCTTGGATAGTCATTCAGCCAAAAAGTAAATCCAAATAAATATAAACAGCCCAGAAAACCAATGGTCAAAATGGCACTGAATAATGCCCAGAATTCGGTTCGACTCGGTATCCAGTGCTTTTTACGATAAGTCGCAATTAACATGCACAAACCCAGCAAAATGGTTTGATGGATAATCAGTGGGGCAACGGCCGGAAAAATATAACTGCCGTAGCCAGACAGGGTATTGAACAAGGGAATTTGATGGATCGACAGCGCTGGAGCAAATTCAGAAATATGCTGGAATTTTTCTGCTTGTTCAACCAGCGCATGTTCAACCGATGCTGCCAGTCCCAAACCGATCTTCTGGGTTTTTAAGAAATTGGCGGCACTTAAATATAAACCGATGCCACCCACTTCACCTCGACGCAGACTGCTAGATAAATTGTTCGGCAACAGTAAAATCCCATCTGCCTGTTGCAGCTTGATCATCTGCTCTGCTTCAGCAAAATTGCCAGTCACTGCACGGATTTCAACATTGGGGCTTTTAGCCACTTCGCCAATAATGCGGGACGTTACCGGGCTTTGTTCTTCAACGACAATAATAATCGGTAAGGATTCGGCATGTTCTGCCTGATAGGCAGCCGGGTAGAAGAAACTGTATAAAAATACCGAGAGTACCAACGTGGTCAAGATTGAGCTATTTGAAGCAATATCTTTAAAGGTTTTTAAATAAAAGTGCAGAAAGTTTCTGACTGTTTTCATGCCTGAACTCCCTTTAGATATTTTTTAAGGAAGAAGTAGGCAGTGCCCAGATAAATCAGGCAATATACGGCTAAAATTGCAAGTGGTAACAGTGAAATGGATACAGGACTGCCGATGACCCATTGTTCTGTTTGTAATTTGGCATAAGGGGTGTAGGGAATAATGTTTGACCAGAACTGGGTGAATAAGGGCGCATTATTTAGCGGTAAAGTCACGCCAGCAAAACTTAAAGAAGATCCGCCATACACGGCAATAAAACCAAAACTTTTCGCCAGATCACGGGTGGCTAGAACAACGCTACTACTGATCAAGGCATAAGCACTATAGAGAAGAAATTGTCCCAATAGAATAGGCCAGAGCTGTCCCTGTATAAACCAGCCGCGAATTTCAATCAGCCAGAACATCCATAACCAGGTCCAAAAGCTGAAAATCAGCACATAAGTCATATTTTTGCCCAGCAGGGCAAGCAAGACATTTTGCTGTGCTAGCCACTGCTTTGTGGTATTAAATTTCAGTTCCTGTCCGACTGAAAATGCCACACAGCAGCAGAGCAATAAATGCAAAATCGCCGGGATCATGTACGGTTCTAAATAAAATTCATAACTTAGCCCGGGATTAAACAGCGGCGAAATTTTGACATTCGGCGTGGGGGCATTCAGATCAGGAATCTGGTTTTGCAAATAACTGTGTCCAGTAAAGTCGGCCAGTGCCTGCAAAGTGCTGATCAGCATGGCCGATGAAATGCTATTGCCGACACTAAAATAGCTTTGATTATAGGCAATACTGATCTGGGCATCCTTGGCTTGTACCAAGCGTTCTTCGGCACCTTCTGGAATAGTGATATAACCCCAGATTTTATTTTGGTTGAGTAGCTGTTCAACCTGGTCCTGACTGCTGGAAATGGTACTGATGCTCAGGGTGTTGTTCTGACGGACAGAATGTTCAATATTACGGCTCAGTTCACTCTGGTCCTGGTCAATAATTGCAATCGGCAGATGGCTGGGTTTACCTTGAGCAAACATACTGGTGAACAGCACAATCACAAAGGCAGGTGCCAGGGTGACCAGACACAGGTCCCATTTATGCCGAAGCAAATAGCCGAGTTCACGCAGTATGCCATGCAGCATAATTAGGACTCTTGCACTTTAAACAGTATGCTCATGCCGACTTTTAAATCCTGAATCGGCTGGACAGGGGTGAGCTGCATCTTGAAATTGCGAATATCATAGCCACCGGTTTGGCGTGTGGTTTTAATGGTGGCGAATTCTCCCTCGGCATCAATCTTTTTGATCTTGAACAGAGCTTTTTTGTTTAATGCAGGAATAAAGCCTTCAATCGATTTGGCCTGATAGACCTGTGCATATTGATCTTCACGAATATTCAGGCTGACCCAGAGCTCATCATCCTGAATAATACTGACGACTGGCACGCCCATAGCCACCAGTTCAGACACCTTGCCATAAGTTTTGGAGATGGTGCCATTGATCGGGGAAACCAGCTTGGTTTCAGCTTCCAGCGCATTGGCCTCCGCAACAGCCGCTTTGGCAATTTCCACCTGGGCATCGGCGGAGGATTTCTGTTCTGGCGTGCTGCCGCGTTTGGCACGTGCATATTGCTGATAAGCCGCTTCGGTCATTTGTGCGGCAGATCGTGCGGCAGCTTGCATTTCGTCACGGCGTTGGCGTGAAATGACGCCTTCTTTAAACAGGTTAGCGCCACGCTGATAGGTGGTTTGGGCCAGCTCTTGCTGGGCTTTCATGGCTTGCCAGTTGGCATATAAACTGTCGATATTTTCCTGTTGTGAACCGCGATTAGCTGTGGATTGCAAGGCTAAAGCAGATTGCAGGCTGGCCAGAGCCTGCTGCTTTTTAGCTTCAACTTCCGGACTAAACAAGCGGACCAGTGACTGACCTTTAAGTACTTTTTGTCCATCATGAATATATATTTCTTCAATGCGGCTCGGTACCTTAGTGCTGATATGGATGGTTTCGGCTTCAACCCGCCCTTGTAGCTCCACTTCCTTGGGCTGATAACTTTTCCATAACCCAAAGCCAATGAGGCCTAGAAGCAAGATCAGTATGATGATGCCAACCACTTTAATGACAGCTGAAGATTTTGAATCTGTATTTTCAGTGGTCGGCGCTTGCGCTTGTTCTGAATAACTGAAAAATCCATCATCTATCTTGCTGTGCTGTTCAGAGGCCGTTTGAGTGTCTTGTTGATGGCTTGGAGCTGAAGTAGGGGTAGAAGTTCCTTTTGATGAGGTATTTTCTACATCTTGATCAGGCCTGTTTTGATCTTGAGTCATGTGGTTCCCCATCAAAAATTAACGAATATAACTGGTATTGCTTTGACTGACATAGTTTTGAAACTGTTCAATCGAGCCATGGCTTTGCAGCAAAGTGGCCAAGGACATCACATATTTATAAGCATTCAGTGCCATCTCGCTTTTTAAAGCATTCAGGCTATTTTGTGCATCAATCACCTGGGTGGCCGTTCCCATATCTTCTTTAAAAGATAAAGTTTGAATACGCAAATTTTCCTGGGCAGCTTGGACATTCTGTTGCAGTAGTTGATGACTTTGCTGGGCTGAGGTCATTTCATTGTAAGAGCTATAAATAATGTTTTCGACTTCCTGCTTGGTGCGTTCGGTCATCAGTTCAGAAGCATAACGTTGCAATTCTGCGGCCTGAACATTTTTGTTGTTATTCACGCCTGAAAACAGGTTATAACGTGCTGCTATACCGACAATCCAGTTTTGCTTTTCATCCAGACTATATTCGCCAAAGGCGAACAAATTAGGTTTTTTCGCAGCACTTTGTACCTTGACGTTGGCATTGGCCAGCTGAGTGTCCATCTGCATTTTCTGGATCAGTACAGATTGTTCCGGATAGCTTTTTAACAGCGTATTCAGGTTTTGATTTTGGCTAGAATTAACAAATAGGGGCGTGCTCAGTTCGGTAATCTGGCTGCGCTGTAACAGGTTATTAAGCTGAAACAGGCTGGATCTTAAATTGGCCGTTGCATTTTGCACATTACGCTCGGCATTATTCTTTGCCACTTCAAACTGCATACGTTGCCCTTTGCTGATAAAACCCTGATGTTCCAGCTTTAAGGCATTGCTGTAGTGGGTCTGCATGGCGTTGAAATTGGACTGGCTAGAGGCTAAAAGCTGCTTTTGCAGTTGGGCATTAAAATAGGCCTGAATTAGTTCAAAGCGTTGTACATCTTGCTGTTGTTTGGTATTCAATTGACTACGTTGTGCCCTGAGATGAGCTATTTCCTTGGTGCTGGAGGTCAGACCGCCGGTATATAAAGGCATTAACACTGAAACGGTAGGGCGGATCACTTGATCTTCCAGAATCACGTTGGCCGAGTCAGGGAATAGCCCAATACCGCTATGAATGGTTTGATTCAGACCTTGCTTTAAAGGATCAGAAATAGTGGATGGAAGGTTTTCTTGATTAATACGATCGTTGATGCCTTGAGAAAGTGTCTGTTCCAGATTGTTTTTAAAAGAATCAAGTGGCAGGTCGACTTCATTATGGAAAGCATAGGCACGCACATTTAAATCCACCCGGGGCAGACCTAAACCCTTGACCGCTTCAGCTTGTAATTGTGCAGCTTGTTGCAAAGCCTGATTGGCCTGCGTACTGTAGGAATCCTTTAAAATCGACTGTTCAGCCTGTGCATAACTGATGCTTTCGGCAAAGGCTGGACAAGCAAAAAGCAGACTAGCCGTATAAAGGCCAACACGAAAATTTTGTTGTATGAGGAGTGCAATTTTTTTTGGTTGTGCATGTAAACGCAATAACATCACTCAAACTCTCAATTTCTTTGTAACAATTATATGGCATAGATTGAATTGTATGTCTAATCAATAAGTTGTTGTCTTGTTTAATATGCATGTGTATAGCAATCACGTGATTAGATGGCTCATGCGAAGATATTACAGCAGAATTTGAAAAGAGAAGTAATAAGATGCAGTTGCACTTTTAAACTACGTCCCAAGTCGTGAAAAAGGAGTTGCTAAAATCAATCTTTATTGAGATTTTGACTTTAAATGTCCGACAGCATTGAAATATTTTCAGGATAATTTACTGCAAGCAACGCCTATCTGTGGTTAAATGCCATCATTTTATTGTGTTTCACTTTGAAAGGAAAAATCATGCGCGCGTACAACTTCTGTGCTGGTCCTGCTGCATTACCTACTGCCGTTTTAGAAAAAGCTCAGGCTGAATTGCTTGATTGGCATGGCAAAGGCCTTTCGATCATGGAAATGAGTCACCGTAGCAGTGACTATGTAGCTGTGGCAGAAAAAGCAGAAGCAGATTTGCGCAAACTGATGAACATTCCTGAGAACTATAAAGTATTGTTCTTGCAAGGTGGTGCTTCGCTGCAATTCTCTGCTATTCCTTTAAACTTGTTGGGTAAAAACAACAAGGCTGATTATATTCATACCGGAATCTGGTCAGAAAAAGCGCTGAAAGAAGCAAAACGCTACGGCGACATTAATGTTGTAGAAGCCGGTACCAGTATTAACGGTAAATTGGCTATTTCAGAGCAAAGCAGCTGGAACTTGTCTGACGATGCGGCTTATGTACATTATGCCGACAACGAAACCATTGGCGGCCTTCAGTTTGCGGGTATTCCTGAAACAGATAAACCACTGGTATGTGACTTTTCATCGAGCATTTTATCTGCGCCACTAGATGTATCCAAGTTTGGTTTAATCTACGCAGGTGCGCAAAAGAATATTGGTCCTGCCGGCTTAACTTTAGTCATTATTCGTGAAGATTTACTTGATCAGGCCAAACCTGAAATTCCAAGCATTTTGAAATATTCAGATCAGGCGAAAAACGGTTCTATGGTCAACACACCATCTACCTATGCTTGGTACCTATCTGGTCTGGTATTTGAATGGCTGCTTGAAAATGGCGGAGTCGATGCCATGCATCAGGTCAACCTTGAAAAAGCCAAATTACTGTATGGTTATATCGATGCCAGTGATTTCTATGCCAACCCGATTGCAGAAGCCAACCGTTCTATCATGAATGTACCATTTACCTTGGCAAAAGCTGAGCTTGAGAAGCAATTTTTGAAAGAAGCTGAAGCGAATCATCTGCTTAACCTGGCAGGTCACCGTTCAGTGGGTGGTATGCGTGCAAGTATTTACAATGCTGTACCATTAGAAGGCGTACAGGCTCTGGTTAACTTTATGGATGACTTTGCCAAACGCAATGCTTAATTCCTAAAGCTAAAAAGCCCATCACATGATGGGCTTTTTATTGGCTGAAATAAGCATGGTAAAAATAAGTAGTTAAAATAAGCTTAAAAAATAAAGTGATGCAAAATATAGGCAGACATAAACATACCCAAGACAAAAAATAGGGATGAAATGCCGTCTAACTGGAAGCGTTTAGTCAGTTGATGGCCAACTGTTTGTATATTTTCTTCTTGCACGATTTTCATGGAAACTCTATTCCGATTTATTTATCGTTAATTTATATTGCTTGTTTTTATTTTTATCATAAAAAATTGATTAAATAAAGTACTAAATAAAAATATGTAATTAAAATATTTATTTTATTGGCCAGAAGATCAGCTGGCTTGTCAGATAATTGCCACTACAGGGCTGTGCTGGATAGCAGGCATAAAAGTAAGGGCTAAAAATATAATAGCTGTGCTGTTTATTTAAAATAAAATTTTGAATTTAAAACTGTGGATAAGTTATTTTAATTTAAATTCAAAACCACCCATATAATGCTGGTTTGTGGATAAATTTTAATCACACTGTAGATAGAGATAATAAAACTTAGACTTCTTTCATAAATTCCTTTTATTTCTCCCAGAGGGAGAAAAATAAAGAGGGGATGAATAATCATGAAAGAAGAGTATTAAAAAAATAAAAAGCAGCACCATAACCTGAGAGGATAATCCTGTTGTGGTGCTGCTCTTGTTAGAAGATTTATTTTTTAGCGTAAATATTCACTTGAATCCATAAATTGCCACGAATGAATTGACCAATTGCAAAGTCTTTATAAGCCGGATTCTTGGTGGCAATACGAATCAGGGTGGCTGCCTGATTTTCATCATGAATCAGGGCGACATCATAAAGCGTATAGTCCTGATCCATAAATGACATCGAGGTTTTTCCGACAATATTGCCCTGAAACCAGGCTTCATCTTCCTGTCCCATATTTTCGCCATACAGATAGGCCACCATTTTGGAAAAATCGACAGTCACCGGCTGTTTGTCATCTTCCGATTTGGGCTCCCAAGCATCAATCTGTTCCTGCAAATTGGCAGGTGCCACGCCGTTATTGGCAGCCAGAATATCATTTAATGCACGGTGATGTTTGATGGAGGCCGGATCATCCACTACCAGCTGTTCATGATCTGAAACGGCTTCCAGTTCATAGGCCCAAGCATTGAGCTGCGCAAGATAGGGTTGATCTTTTTCATACTGATCATGATTGACGCTATACAGCGTGTCAAAGGCATAGACAATGGTATTCGCCCCCAAATTCAAACGTAGTACCGCCTGAGTGTTGGATTTACAGGTGATAATCCGTTCAATGGTGGCATTTACTTTGTAGGGACTTTCAAAACTTGGAAAGGCTGTTTTGACCGCTTGGGGCTTGTTGTTTTCAACAGCAATGACTTGGGTCATTTGCACGGTTGCCTGTTTAGGTCCTTGAATAAGCCAGGCTGACGCATCCATATCCGCTTCTTCTTTACATAAACCCATTGGCATCACTGGTGCATCAAGTGCCAGGCCTAACCACTTGGGCACATCGGTACATGGGTGATCTGTAAGCAGATTCCAATGTTCGACATGACTGCCAAAGTTCTGGTCTTCAATGGTGATCAGTTCTGGTCTATTTTGATTTTTCATATTCACAATTGATGTTGGGCTGTATTTATCTATTAAATCGAGGGTTATTGTTAAATTTCAAGTCAAGGGACTAAATTTAACCATTAAAGTCGTTAAAATAAACTCAAACTCCTGTATCTGGATGCGATGAAGCCTGCAAGTGTGCCATGGAAAGCATGACCATGTGAGTTAAATCTAAAAACAGCAAATGAGCTGAATCAATTTAGCCATCCTCCTGTCGTATGGAATTTGCTAAACTACAGGCTATTCTTTTTTGACTATGGATGTGGTGTGCTGCCATTTAAACTTTGGGTCGATGCCGATGCATTGCCTAAAATTCTGCGTGATGTAATTATTCGCGCTTCTGACCGCTATCAGCTGGAAGTGACTTTTGTCGCGAATCAAAATGTGGGGATTACCCCGTCAGTACGGATTAATTCCATTCAGGTGATGAGTGGCGCAGATGCTGCAGATAAAGAAATTATCGAGCGCATGAAAGAGCATGATATCGTCATGACCCAGGATATTCCATTGGCTGCTCAAGTGATTGAAAAAGGTGGAATTGCTATTCATCCTCGCGGCGAGATTTATACCTCTGCCAACGTAAAAGCGCGTCTGCATCTACGTGATTTTATGGATTCATTACGTGGAGCAGGTGTTAATACGGGTGGTCCGCCACCAATTTCTGAACGGGACAAGCGCGAATTTTCCAGTGCACTGGATCAAACCATTCAGAAACAGAAACGTAAAACAGCAGCCTAACTTGAGCTCCTCATGCCATCAAAAACCAATATCATGTCCACCTATGCCTTATTGGTATTTATCTGGGCAACCACGCCACTGGCAATTGTCTGGAGTGTTTCGGACTTGCATAGTTTGTGGGCGTTGGCACTGCGCTTTTTTATTGCACTGCCTTTAGCATTGGGCTTGCTGGTCATCCTTAAAGTCAGATTACCTTTGAATGGAATCTCCCTGCATAGTTATATTGCCGGTGCCTGCAGTTTTATTGGTTCACAAATTTTTACCTATTTAGCCACAGCCTATTTAAGTTCAGGCATTATTGCCTTGATGTTCGGTCTAGCTCCGATTATGACCGGATTGATTGGCCGTTTTGCTTTTAACGTTCATTTGCATCGCTTGCAGTGGCTGGGGATGTGCATTGCAGTATTGGGGCTGGGGATTATCTGTCTGGGTGGCAGTGACCATCACGTTCAGCCAATAGGCATAGGACTGATGTTGTTCAGTGTTTTTGTATATTGCGCATCCATTTTCTGGGTCAAAAAAGTCAATGCACCGCTGAAACCCATGGCTCAAGCAACGGGTTCCATTCTGGTCTCCAGCCTGTTTGCACTGTGCATGTTGCCGTTGATCTGGCAGCATGCGCCAGATCATATTCCGAATACCAAGGCATTGATCGGTTTGTTTTATGCGGTGATTATGGCATCACTGTTGGCGATGTTCTGTTATTTTAAACTGGTACAGAACATTAAGGCGACGACCTTATCATTGACTACTGTGCTGACACCCATGTTGGCCATGTTGTTTGGAGCGATGCTGAATAATGAAAAATTATCGGTGATGGTTTTTGTTGGCGCTTTTATTTTATTGTTTGGCCTGTTTGTTTATTTTTATCGTGATCTTAAGGCGAGCCAGAATCTCGCCATCAAGATCAAGTCCAGCAGTTAAATCTCTAATCTTTATTTTTGCTGAGGTTGACACACTCGGCAAGTTTTACCCGGTCTTGTGGATGCAATGTAATGAAATAAGCACCAGTACGGAACTTGCCATTATCTTCTGTACGGTTATAGACGACTTGGGCCGTTGCTGCAATATGGAAGAAATTTTCAGGGTGGCTCAAGGTCACATGCACATAAGTGCCTTCCTGAATAGGGTGCTCGCTAAAAAAACTGAAACCAGTTTCGGAAAAATTGACATGTTCCGGGATTGGTAACATGGATTGTACAATTGCATCGTATAAAGAGCCGGTAATAAGGTTTAATTTTTGGTTGAATAAGGATAATATTCTAGCAATTTGTTGATCTTTTTCATTTAATTGTTCTAATTCGTAGTTTACAGCATGATCAAATTGATCTAATTCTGCGAGTAGTAGAAAATAGCGGGGCAGCACAAAGTTAGGATCATAAGGGTCATTAAGTGCGACATCATCAGAGATAATCTGATAATTAATTCGCAAAGCAGCATCGATACGAGACATAACGCGGCGTTCCATATTGCCGCTTTGATGCTGTAAATTTTCCATAATTATTCCTCGGACTAAATGGTATGTTTAAACCAATCTCGCTGTACATCGGGTTGAGATATACTCGTGCACGGCGTAGCAACCACTTTATTTCTTTTATTGCTTTGGTGTCTATGATCGGTCTCACCTTAGGTGTGGCCGTGTTAATTACAGTCTTGTCTGTAATGAATGGCTTTGACCGCGAGCTGAAAAACCGTGTATTGGGAATGATACCTCAAGCTACTGTTTCTTCAACACAAATATTAACAAATTGGCCAGAACTTGCAAAGAAAGTTGAACAGCATGAGCATGTCAAAGGTGTAGCGCCATTTACCCAGTTACAGGGCATGCTGACAGCACAGGGGCAAGTGGCCGGAATTATGGTCACGGGCATCGAACCTGAATATGAAAAGAAAGTGTCAATTATCCAGAATCACATGATTGCGGGGAGTATTGATAGCCTGAAAAAAGGTGAATTTGGCATTGTTTTGGGTAAACAAATGACCGATTCACTGGGCTTGGGATTAAACGACAATATTACTTTAGTCCTTCCAGAAGCTACACCGTCGCCTGCAGGGGTGGTGCCTCGTTTCAAGCGTTTCAAGATTGTCGGTATTTTCAGTATTGGGGCAGAAGTGGATTCCATGATGGGCTATATCGCCCTGAATGATGCTTCAACTTTATTGCGTTTGCCGGACGGTGCTCAAGGTGTGCGTTTAAAACTGGATGATATTTTTCTTGCCCCAGAAGTGGCGGATGATATTGTCAAAGATCTGCCAAACAATTTCTATGCATCGAACTGGACCTTTACCCACGGTAATTTGTTTAGCGCCATTCAGATGGAAAAAGCCATGGTCAGCTTGCTACTGTTCCTGATTGTACTGGTGGCAGTATTTAATATTGTGTCCTCACTGGTGATGGTCGTCACCGACAAGAAATCTGATATTGCCATTTTGCGTACATTGGGAGCTTCACCTGCAACCATCACGCGGATTTTTATGGTACAGGGTACTATTATTGGTGTGATCGGGACTGTTTCCGGTGCCATTCTCGGGATTATCTTTGCTTCAAGTATCAGTGGCTTTATCGGCTGGTTGAATACCGCATTTGGTTTGAACCTGTTTGATGCCTATTTTATTAATTACTTGCCGTCTTATTTGCGTTGGCAAGATGTCGTGGTGATTGTGAGCCTGTCACTTATTTTAAGTTTCCTTGCCACGATTTATCCGGCACTGCGTGCTGCAAAAACCCAACCGGCAGAGGCTTTACGTTATGAGTAATCTTGTCCTCGAAGCGAAAAATATCTCGAAAAGTTTTACCGATGGCAAAACCACAGTTGAAGTGATTAAAAACTTGTCCCTGCAGGTCAAAAAAGGCGAGTTTGTGTCGATTGTCGGTTCCAGTGGTTCCGGTAAAAGTACCTTGTTACATGTGTTGGGGGGGCTGGACTGTCCAACAGAAGGACAGGTGTTTTTAAATGGCAAGCGCTTTGATAATTTAGGTGAAGCTGAACGGGGCTATTTACGTAACCAGCATTTGGGCTTTGTCTATCAGTTCCATCATCTGTTGCCTGAATTTACTGCATTGGAAAATGTCGCCATGCCGCTGATGCTGCGTGCAGGAACGACGTATAAACAGTCTAAAGAACAGGCTGAATACTTGCTCAATCGGGTTGGACTGTCACATCGCATGACGCATAAACCGGGTGAGCTGTCTGGTGGTGAACGTCAGCGTGTAGCCTTGGCACGTGCACTGGTGGCAAAGCCGGAACTGATGCTGGCGGATGAACCGACGGGGAATTTGGACCGTAAAACGGCAGTAAAAATTTTTGAACTGCTCAGTGAGTTACGTGATGAGTTCAATATGGCGATGCTGATTGTGACGCATGATGAACAGTTGGCCCAGACTGCCGATTCGATTTTGCATATGCAAGACGGTGTCTGGATTGATGATTAAGGGTTGGTTGATATTTCATAAAAGGTCTGCGTTGTAAGCTGCAATTAAACAATGAGATGTAAACAGCGTAAAAAATACTCCTTGTCGCAAACATAGACGAAGTATCAATCCACCCTAGACACTGATCGACAAATTTAAAAAACAATTGAAGCTCACTGCGGTGGGCTTTAATATTGCCTAAAATAAAAAAATTATAATCACAATGATTCAAATAATCTGTATCGGCTGGGTGCTGGGTATTGCAATAATGGGAAAAACTCTTCCAATCTTGCAGTCTTTACTCCTTCCGTGTAGCACTCTTTTCATCCTGACTCTTCTTTTAAAACTGACTGTTTTCAAACAGGCCAATTGCTTAGGATTTAAATTTTTACAGCTTTCTGTAGGGCTAAGTCTGGGGATCACACTTGGCTATAGTTATGCCAATCATCAATTAAATGAGCGTTTGCTGTTTCGGGAACAACAGCCTGAAGCAGTGGAGGTGATTGCTTATATTAAACACATCAATGAATTAGGCGATCAGACCATCCAGCAAAAAATTCAGGTACTGAACCGCCATACAGAAGTGGTGCAATGGCAGGCATTTTTAAAAAATGAAATGCATTCTGGTTCCAAATCTGTACTTGAGTTAGGTCAATATTACCGTTTGCAGGGACAAATCCTGCCTGCGCATAGCTATGCCACTGAGGGTGCCTTTGATCAGGAGCAATGGTATATCCAGCAAAATATCATGTCTGGATTTAAAGTTTCATCAATACACAAGCTGACAGAACAAGAGGTTTATGCTTTAGGGCATGGACAATACCTAAAACAACAAGCTTCTGTTTCCAGTCAGATGCAACTCTGGGTTGAGCAGCAGCGTTTGGCATTACGCAATTTTATTCATCAGCAGCCCGTGCAGCATGAAGGTTTGATGCTGGCTTTATTGACCGGGGATAAAAGTTTACTGGATACAGAAACCGAGCAACTATTTCAGCGCTTTGGTATGAGTCATTTGCTGGCCATATCGGGTCCACATGTGCTGATTTTTGCTGTACTGCTGTGTTGGGGGCTGCATCAGCTCATTCGTCATGATCGACCACAACTCTATTTGAAATGGCCAAAGCAATATCTGCTGATCTGGCCTTTTTGCGCGAGCGTAGTACTGTATTGTGCATTTGTCGGCTTTGAAATTCCGGCATTGAGAACGCTGTTGAGCTGCTTGTTGATCAGTGCATTTATCTTATTCAAGCAAAAGGTCCGGCCATTTAATATTTTGCTTTCTAGTGCCTCTATTCTATTAATTTTTGATCCTTTTAGTATTTTATCGGCTGCGTTCTGGTTGTCCTATGGTGCATGCTTTGTGTTGCTACGCATTTACCAGACCTTGCAGCAAAGGGGGGCGGATCAGCTAAAGACCAAAACTCAATATATAAAAATACAATTAAAACTTTTAATCGAATCGCAGTGGAAAATATTTCTGGCTTTATTTCCACTGATGATGCTGTTTTTTAAACAGATTGCATGGATTACGCCGTTGAGCAATTTATTCGCTATTCCATGGATTGGTCTGGTGATTGTGCCCTTAGATGTGATCGCAGCGTTGTGCTATTTCATTGCTGAACCTTTGGGTAGCCTGGTTTTTCAAATCAACGATCTGTGTCTTGCAGCTTTGCTGTGGTTGCTGCAACTTTTAGATGGGCTGTTTGCCCCGACATTACAGCCGATTGCGATGACATTTGCCGTGTGGCTGAGTTTATGTCTAGGCTTGATAATCCTGTTTTTACCGCGTGCTGTGTTACCTAAAACCTGGTCCATATTGTGTTTTATTCCTTTAATTGGTCTCGATGTCAGTAAAAATCAGTTCGAATTAAACGTACTGGATGTTGGACAAGGACAGGCAATTTTTATCCGCGATCAAGACCGGACCATGATGATTGATACTGGTGGAAATTATGATGAAGCTAAATTCAGTATCGGCAAACAAATTATTTTGCCCTTTTTATCGGTGAAGGGTGTGGATCAATTGGATCAGCTGATTTTGACACATTTAGATCAGGATCATAGCGGGGCGTATGCATCGATTAAACAGGATTTACCCATTAAGCATGTTTATTCAAATGAGCAAGTTCCCATTCCCGATAGTAGCCAGTTTGATTATTGTCATCAAGGGCAGCAATGGTCGTGGAATGATGGGATGAACATAACCGTGTTATCACCCAAAGCAGAGAATTTGGCAAATGCCAAAACTGATCAAAACGAAATGTCCTGCGTGGTTTATGTACAGGTGAAAAATGCCCAACCCTATCAAAATTTTTTGCTGATGGGAGATGCCGGTTGGCGAACGGAATATCAAATTCTGCAGGATTATCCAGACTTAAAAGTTGATGTGCTGGTTTTGGGGCATCATGGTAGTCGGCACAGTTCGGCCTATGCTTTTTTAAAGCAATTAAAACCGAAAATCGTGATCGCTTCGGCTGGCTTTAACAATCGTTATGGACATCCAAGTGATATGGTTCGGTTACGCTTAAAGGAATTGAAAATTCCTTTGCTGAGTACAGTACAGCAGGGCAGCATTCAATTTAGCAGACAGGCCAATGGACAAATGCAATTACATTATGCACGTGAACAAAAGCTATGGTTAAAACGTGCAGCAGTAAAGCTTAAATCATAAGGCCTGATTATATGACCTGATCATTTTCTACTGGAAACATTGTATTTTGGGCTGCAGTCTCAGCACGGACTTTTTCGACCAGTGCTAAGGCCTCTGTTTTATTGAGATAATACAGTCCATCCAATTCAGGATTGGCTTTAAAGCGTTTATAGCTCCAATGATAATGTTCAGGATAACGACGGATCAGGTTCTCAATGGCTTGAAAAATAATGCTTGTGCCTTGATTGGTATCAACCGAATAAATGCGTTCATCAATTGCTTCAAAATGTAGATCAAAGCCCTGATCATCATTACGCAGTGCATACAAAAACAATGTTTTGGCTTTGGTTTTTTGAATCAGTTTGGCACTTAAATTACTGGTGGCCAAAGGCAGTCCAAAATAAGGAATCATTTCACCGCCAACATTGGGTGTATGGTCTGGCAAAATTACCGTTGTTCCGCCTTGCTTTAAGGCCTTGAAAATCTGGCGAACTCCGGATTCATCGGTAGGTACCAATGTTGCCTGTTCGCGACTGCGAGCCTTACGAACGAACTGATCGGCCGCTTCATTTTTGACTGGCTTGTACATGATGGTCATTTTGGTAAATTGGGCAATATAGGCATTCATGATTTCCCAGGTACCAAAATGCGGAACAATTAAAACCACACCTTTGTTTGCTGCGAGTACATCCAGCAGCAGCTGCTTACCATGCACTTTATGAATGCGCGCCAGATTGGCCTCATTGCTTGAACCCCAGATACTGAAAAATTCAAAATAAGAGATCAGCTCATTACGGATGGCTTGAGCCGTAATTTTTTCCCGCTCCGTATCGCTCAGTTCAGGCAGCGCAATATTTAAATTCAATTGAATGGTTTCTGAGGTTTTGGAAATTTTAAGAGTATTGACCAGACCAGCTAAACCACGCGCTATAAATCGAGAAATTTGAATAGGTTGTCGGCTAATAAATTGCAAAAGACGATAAGTTGTATTCTGGGAGCTTCGATCGGTCATTGTTATATTGTCAATTGCATCAGGAATGGAAGAGATAAATTTATTATAAGGGAAAACAGATAATTTAGACAGATTTAACCCGATCAGTGTATATAATGACTCTAATTTAACTTAACAGTGGATCGTTTTCCATGTCCGATTGGCCACCAAAACCAGAAAATGAAATTCAAAATACACAACATAATTCGCAAAATATAACTGGCAAAGAATGGCATATTTTAGAAAAAGCCGTTTTAGCCTCTGTAGAAGAACAGCGCCGTGCGCGCCGTTGGGGAATCTTTTTTAAATTTCTCACCTTTGCTTATATTCTTTTTATTTTGGTGTTACTGGCTAAAAGCTGCAGCACATCCACGGCAGATCCAACGGCGACCACCAGCTCACATATTGCCGTGGTCGACATTATTGGTACCATTGCTGCAGACAAGCAAAGCGTGAATAGTAATGATACAATCAAAGCACTCAAAAAAGCCTTTGAAAATAAACAAAGTAAAGCTGTGGTTTTAAATATTAATTCGCCAGGCGGGTCACCTGTGCAATCGGATGAAATCTGGCAAGAAATTCAATATTTGAAAAAAGCCCATGCAGACAAAAAACTGTATGCCATTATTGGTGATACTGGTGCCTCAGGTGCTTACTATATTGCTTCAGCAGCAGATGAGATCATTGTCAATCCATCCAGTCTGGTGGGTTCTATTGGTGTGATTATGCCGAACTATGGCGTGAATGGTTTGATGCAAAAGTTAGGTGTTGAAGACCGTACCATGACATCTGGTGAGAACAAGGCACTTTTATCAATGACTCAGCCAGTAGATCCTGCGCAAAAGGCTCATGTACAAGGAGTGCTGGATAATGTGCACGACCATTTTATCAATGCCGTAAAACAAGGCCGTGGTAAAAAATTGAAATCGACTGATCCTGCAATCTTCTCAGGTTTGTTCTGGACAGGTGAACAGGCAGTGAAATTGGGCATTGCAGACCGTACCGGCAGTTTAAATAGTTTGAAACGAGAACTGAAACTGGAAAAAGCAGTAAATTATACCATTGAATATAATCCTTTCGATTCAGTACTAGGACGTATGGGAAGTTCAATTGGACAGGGTTTTGCCAGCTCGATTTCACAGCAAGTCCAATCTGAACAAACGACAAAACTGCAATGAAACCAGTAATCCACTTTGCGCACGCCAATGGCGTGCCATCGAAAGTTTATCAAAAGCTGTTTGATGGACTGAAAGATGAATATGACATTATTTATGTCCCCTTGCTTGGTCCGGACAAGCGTTATCCCATAGACAATCACTGGCACAGTCTGACCAATCAAGTGGTTGACAGTATTGTGCGCCAGGCTAATGGCAGCAAAGTCATTGGCCTTGGTCATTCTTTGGGGGCAGTGCTGACTTTTCAGGCAGCCTTAAAACGTCCTGAACTGTTTGAGCAGGTCATTATGATTGATCCGCCTTTAATTATGGGGAAAGACGCCTTTGCTTTGCACGTGGCCAAAACTTTAAAGCTGAAAGCCGTAGATAAAATGTCGCCGGCTTCTTTGTCCTTACGTCGCAGAGATCATTGGGACAGTCGTGAACAAGCAGCTGAATTGCTTCGTCCCAAAGGCTTTTATCAACATTTTGATGAAAGCTGTTTCCAGGCCTATATCGATCATGCTTTAACGGAAGATAAGGTGCGAGGCGGGGTGGAGTTGACCATTTCCAAAATGGATGAGGTGAATATTTTTAGAACCAATCCATCATTATGGTGGCTGCCACAGCCAAAACCTCAAGTGCCTGTCCAGCTGCTGATGGCGGAACAAGGGCCATTTATTGAGCGGGGCTTTCCGCAAATTGCGAAAAAGAAGTTTGGAATTCCCTATACGGTTGTTCCGGGAAGTCATATGTTTCCGCTGGAAAAACCGCTAGAGACTGTAGAATTAATTAAACAATTGATTCAACCGCAGCCGGTATAATTTCTGTGTCAGCTCATAAATAAAAAAACAAGCCATAAAAAACGCATCCCCGGATGCGTTTTTTATACGTTAATATTCTTTAAAACTTGCAGAATTGCACCGGCTCTTTCATTGTCTGACCTCGATACAATACACCCTGTTCAGTATGCTGAATGGTTCCATTACAGATCCATTCCACCACTTGCGGGTAAATGACATGTTCAAGTACATGCACACGGTTGGCAAGACTGCTAACGTTGTCATGCAGATTCACTTTCAACACACCTTGAGCCAAAGCCTGACCTGCATCCAGTTCGGCAGTGACATAGTGAACCGTACAGCCATGCAGTACATCACCGGTGTTAAGTACACGTTGATGGGTATGCATACCTTTGTAGTACGGCAGCAGGGAAGGGTGAATGTTGAGCATTTTCCCTTCCCAGGCTTTGACAAATTTGGCACTCAAAATGCGCATAAAGCCTGCAAGTATCACCAAATCAACATCCCAATCCAGCAATTGCTGATGCATGACATCATCAAAGGCTTCACGGTTAGGATATTGCTTGTGTTCAATAACGGTAGTTTGAATGCCCGCTTTTGCAGCACGTTCTAAAGCATATGCTTCAGGTTTGTTGGAAATGACCCCGACAATTTGACCTGAGAGATTGGCATCAATCAGGGCTTGCAGGTTACTTCCACTCCCTGAAACAAGGACAGCAATTTTAATCATGCGAAGTACTTATGCAAAAACTACACGAATTTTTTCGTCTGCACCTTCAACAGATTCAGCATTGTCGACGATATGACCCATGGTCCATGCTTTTTCGCCAAGCTGGTTTAGCAACTCAACAGTTTTGTCAGCATCTGCTGCATCAACAGCAAGTACCATACCTACGCCACAGTTGAATGTGCGGTACATCTCAAATTGTTCAACACCACCTTCTTTTTGAAGAAGTTTGAACAGTTCAGGCCATTGCCAAGAAGATTCATTAATCACTGCTTGAGCACCGTTTGGAAGTACGCGAGGTAAGTTACCTGGCAAACCGCCACCCGTGATGTGTGCCATCGCGTGAACATCAACTTGTTTAAGCAATTCAAGAATTGGCTTCACATAAATACGTGTTGGTTCCATTGCAGCATCTGCAAGTGGACGACCGTCAACAATTTGAGTGAGGTCAACGTTTTTCACGTCAAGAATTTTACGAAGAAGAGAGTAACCATTTGAATGTGCACCTGAAGATGCAACACCCACTAAAACGTCACCCGCTTTAACTTTAGAGCCATCAATAATTTTGCTTTGCTCAACTACACCTACGCAGAAACCTGCAAGGTCATAGTCTTCGCCTTCATACATGCCTGGCATTTCGGCAGTTTCACCGCCTACAAGTGCACAGCCTGCAAGCTCACAACCCGCACCAATACCTGTTACTACATTTGCTGCAACATCAACATTCAAGTGACCTGTTGCATAGTAGTCGAGGAAGAATAATGGTTCTGCACCACATACAAGAAGATCGTTGACACACATTGCCACCAGGTCCTGACCAATTGTGTCATGACGGTTCAAATTCAATGCCAAACGTAATTTTGTACCAACACCATCTGTGCCAGATACGAGAACAGGTTCTTCATAACCTTTAGGGATTTTACAAAGTGCGCCAAAGCCGCCTAGTCCGCCCATGACTTCAGGGCGAGAAGTACGTTTTGCGACAGATTTGATACGATCGACGAGTAAGTCGCCCGCTTCAATGTCGACACCCGCATCTTTATAGCTTAAACCAGTGTTAGGGGAAGTTGAGTTGCTCATAATGAAGTCTCCGCATTCGCGCCGCGATTATACCCGAATATACGAAACTCTTATGTTATTTATGCGCTAAAATGCTATCTTTATTAAAATATTTTACTGTCTAGAACAAATAAACCGAAAAAAGGCGAGTTTCTATGGTCGATCGCACTTCACGACGCATTTTTATACTTGCAGCAATCGCATTTATCCTTTGGGTTCTGTATCTGCTTAAACCGGTAGTATTACCTTTCATCGGGGCATTTTTAATTGCCTATCTGTTTAGTCCTTTAGTAGATAAGTTACATCGTATCGGTTTGCCGCGCTGGGTGTCGATTAGTGTGGTGTTTATAGGGATTGGGGTCGTATTGACTTGGGCAATGTGGTATCTGGTTCCACTGGTCTGGAAACAGCTAATGTATGCCAAAACCAGTATTCCTGCAGGTATGCACTGGGTGAACTATACTTTCCTGCCGTGGTTGTCGCATACATTTAATCTGGTGCCGATGGAAATAGACACCGAGCAGATGTCCTCGGCCATTATGGATTACATTCAAACCAATTACAGTGCAGACAGTATTCAGGCAGTCGTGCTGAAGGTTGCCCAGTCTGGTCTGAATTTTATTCAAATTGGTGGAACAATAATATTAATTCCAATTATTGCCTTCTATTTCCTGCTGGATTGGGAGCGCATGCTGGACAGTTTCCGTAGATTGATTCCGCGTCCTTATGAAAAGGCAACTTTGAAGATTGTCAGTGAATGTCACAGTGTTTTAGGTGCTTTTGTTAAAGGTCAATTTTTGGTGATGTTTTTGCTGGGCGTGGTCTATGCAGTGGGTTTGCAAATGATTGGGCTTGAAGTCGGTCTGATTATCGGCATGATTGCAGGTCTGTCCAGTATTATTCCTTATCTGGGTTTTGCGGTGGGAATCATTGCCGCTGTAATCGCCACACTATTTCAATTTGGTCTGGACTGGACCCATCTTGCCTTGGTGGTTGTGGTTTTCATGGTGGGGCAGATGGTAGAAGGTTATATTCTGCAACCTTTCCTGTTAGGTGATAAAATTGGTTTATCACCAGTTGCTGTAGTGTTTGCAGTATTGGCAGGTGCCCAGCTTGCAGGTTTCTTGGGAATGCTGATTGCCTTGCCTGTAGCCGCCGTCATTGTCGTACTGCTACGTCATGCACGAGAGTATTATGAAAAGAGCCGTGTTTACGGGCACCCTCAAGTGGTGATAGAGAACACTGATATAGGATCGGTTTCAATTGAAAGCGAACAGATTGATATTGATATTGAAGTCAGAAATCATCCTGCAAAAAATCTGCAAGAGACTGAAAAATCGAGTAAGATTGAATCGATAGATAATAAAGAACCTTAAGGTTAAAACCCATATATGCGTCAACTGCAACTCGATATTGAACCTCAACTGGACGCCAGAATTAGCGATTTTTCTGGGCCGGGATGGGGGCATGTGATCGATGCAGTTCGACAACTCCATGCCGGTTTAATGAACCGCTTTTATGTCTATGGTGGTGCAGGATCCGGCAAGAGTCATTTGCTTTCTGCTATTTGTGATTCCTATCTGGAAATAGGCAAGTCTGCAATTCAGGTTTCACTGCTGGAATTGCTGGATGCACCTACTGAAGCGATTAGCTCATTAGATCAATATGATCTGGTTGCACTGGATGATATCGAAGCGATCAGCGGTGTTCCACATTGGCAAAAAGCAGTTTTTCATTTAATTAATTACAATAATGAAGGTGGTGGACAGCTGGTTTTTTCTTCCCGTATGGCCCCGATTGAATTGAAACTTGAACTTCCGGATTTACAGTCCCGCCTGACTCAGGCAGTCAGTGTCAAGGTACCCTCAGGGAGTTTATATGCTGACCGTTATGCATTGGTGAACTCGGTGTTATCGCGTCGGGGAATTCATATTGACCAGCAGATTATTGATTATTTATTGGCTCATGGGCCTCATCAGACTTCGGTTTTACTGCAAACTTTGGAACAGCTTATTCAGCTATTAAAAGGTGAGAAAACTAAGATTAGTCATGCGAATTTAAGACAAATTTATGCCTTGATCGATGAATATCGGTAAAAAATAAAAAATCTTGAGTAATTACTCAAGCTGTGACAAAGTACAGCAAAATAGTTCGATGTTGCAGGGATGTTGCAACTAAAGAATAAAAAAAATTAAAGAATATAAGGAGAGTAATATGCTCAAACGGAGCATAGGTATAGGGATGTTATGCTTTGCAGGACATGCTTATAGTGCAGATATTATCGTAAATACGACTGAAGATACTAAAAAAGATGACAAGGAATGCTCATTACGTGAAGCAATAGAATACGTTAATTTGGGGTTGCCAAAAGAAGGTTTTTATGGCTGTGGAGGAGAAAACTCAACTTCAACTATTCTGTTAGATAAATTAAAAGTCTATACGCTGACAAGTAAAATTAATATTACATCAGCACTTAATTTGAAAACTTATTATGAAACTAATGTTAGTGACACAGCTGTTGCCGGTTTAAATAACGCCATTATTCGTATGACAGGCCAAGATCAGGTTTTTAATATTGATGATAATGCCAAAGAACGCGTTATAGTAAATATACAAGAAGTCAGTTTTGAAGGTTGTCAAAAGAGTGTCTGTGCCGATCGCGGCGGTATTTTATATAATAATGAAAACTTGGTCTTAAAATA
This sequence comes from Acinetobacter uliginosus, assembly GCF_044130295.1. Taxonomy (NCBI): domain Bacteria; kingdom Pseudomonadati; phylum Pseudomonadota; class Gammaproteobacteria; order Moraxellales; family Moraxellaceae; genus Acinetobacter; species Acinetobacter uliginosus. Next base: position 86,579 of record NZ_JBIQOC010000001.1, read on the forward strand.
TGTAAAACTCACGGGAGGAATAGCGCGTTTAGGAGGAGCTATTTATAATGTAGGTGAGAATACCGATGCCGATGTATATAGTAGCCGTGTATCGATTAGCAACAGTCTGATTGAAAAGAACGAAGCAATGAGTGGTGGTATTTTATACAGTCAACGTCCAAATTTCACCATCACGAATGTTGTTTTTAAAAATAATAAAACCACTTCGGGCACTGCCAACATTTTTAGTGAAAAGAACATTCTAGACCTCTCTAAACTGACCTTTCCTTCTAAGATAAATATGATTACCAACAGTACCTTTGTGAATAACACAGGCTATGTTGTTAATATTCGGGATGGAATAGGCTTAAATAATCTGACTATTGTTGCGAATACTGCAGGTGTGCAGTTTGAAGCACCAAATGCTCAAGGCTATATCGCTAACAGTATTGTGATTGGTAATCCAAATGGAACAAATAATAATTGCCAATTTAGTAGTGATGATAAAAGTATTTTGCAAAATAACTTGGTTACTTCTGAATGTAGAAGCGGTGATGCCAATTATCCGAATGAATTTTGGACTGGCAATAAACTTTTCGCAGGAGACAGTAGCGAGGGCAGTTGTAAATCACTCATTGCAGACCAAGAAGCCTTACTTTGTCCTTATGCAACAGCAAAAGATACCTTTTTAGGATATATACGGCCACGTATTTTACTTAGTGCAAATAACATGTTTGACACGCTCATTTTAAATAAAGGGCGAGTTGATTCAGATACTGAGCATGTTCAGGTGATCTGTGAGGGATTAGATCAGCGCGATAAGAGCAGAACCACTGATAACAGCTGGTGTGACCGCGGTGCTATTGAGATTATTGTACCCACGACCATTGCACGTATTGGTCAGGACTTAAAAGTAGGTGAAATAGCGAAAATCAATATCTTGCAATACTTGGGTGACAGTGACTTATATCCGAAAGAAAAATGTGAAGCGCTATTGGGCAAACATCCCAATGGTGAACAATGGCAAGATGGTTGTGTATATGTTGATCAAACCTTAACGGAGAGCAAAGGTTCACTGACTTTAGATATTGATGGTAATTTGGTTTACACGCCAAATGGTAGTTGGCGCGGTGCAGATATTTTTGAACTGCGTGTCGTTACATCTTCTACGCGTTTTAATGAAAATAAAAAATATCTGGTGCTTAGTGCAAATATGGTGCAAGAGCAAAGTAATGCTATGGATAGCAAGAGCGTCAAAACATCAGGTGGTGCATTTGGGCTGTTGAATTTATTGGCTTTATTAGGTCTGATTGGTCTGCGTCATTATAAGAAATAAAAAGTAGGAAAAAAGTAATGCACAATTATAAAAAAGGATTGCTCTGCATTATGGTTTTATCTGCTATGTCATTAATGGCAGCGGAGGATAAAACCATTAAGGTCACGACGTTTGCAGACGAAAATGGTGAAAACAGTAATGCATGTTCATTGCGTGAAGCAATCATTACTGCGAAAAAAAATATAGGTTATGGGGGGTGTACAGCTGGAAATACGCTTAATGGTGTAGCAGATAAAATTCAATTAGAAGCCGGTACATATAAATTAAGTTCAGAACTCGTGCCGGAATCGGCTTTGGTGATTAGTGGCGTTTCACGTTTTAACTATGATGAAAAAGATAAACTGACACAAAAATATCCTGCATTTGAACAGATAAAAACTATTATTAGTGGTGAAAATCGTTCAAGAATTTTTAATACCAGTATTAGTGAAACCAGTCTAACGCTAAATGATATTCAACTTGAAAAAGGTTATGCTGAAAATGGTCGGGGCGGGGCATTATTACTCGGTGGAGCTTTAAGCTTCAATAAGGGTGCAATTCTAAACTCGAAGGCGGATATTGCAGGGGGGGCAATTTATAATATTGCGCAAGATATTGAAAAAGAAGTCAAGATAAGTAACAGCTTAATTCAAGGGAATCAGGCCAATAAAGGCAGTGTTATTGCAATGGACTGTTACGGCAATCTGGGAGATACCAAACCTGCGGTGACCATTGCTCAAAGCAGTATTATTCAGAATGGTTCGATCGCCAGTGCGAGTGCATTAGATTTTTGTGGTGTTGCAAAGGTAAACTTATCTGCGAATACGATTGCACAAAATATAGCAAACTCAAGTAGCGGTAGTATTTTACGGGCAGTGAGTGACGGTTTAGATCGTTTTAGTCCTTATTCAACTTTAACCGCCATTAGTAATACGATCGTAGAAAATTCAGCATACAGCACCTTTTTATATGATCAATCGGGCAGCAAAGTTTTCGCATTCAATATTCTGGCTTTTAATAATTCGGATAAATCCTGTCGTTATAACTCGGTTAATGGTGTTCCGAGTGAAAAAATGATTTTTGTTGCAAGCAATAATGCCTTGAACTTGGCATCAGGAACAGATCAATGTGTGTTACCTAAAATTACTTTAGAGTCCACGGTTGAAAGTTCGAAAAATTTAGATGTCTCTAGCACCAGTTTTTCTAGCTTACTGTCTAAGATGACGGAATCATCAGCATATAATATGTTCTTGCCTTTATATTATCCAAGAGATAATCAAAGTGCGGCAGATTTAATTGATGTCAATCGTTCAGGTTGTAGTGATTATGATCAACGCGGTTTAAGCCGTTTTTTAGATACAGTTTTACAACTTGAACCAAGCAAAAAGAATAGTTGCGATATCGGTTCGGTTGAACGTATGAATTTATCCGCTATAGATATTACAGATTTAAAAAATAGCTCGATTATTAGTTTACTGGAATTTTATCAGTCCAATATTGATGAACTTAAGGCATTAATTGACGAAGGAGTTAAAAACTCAACCGGAATCAATGATTTCAAAGAGGAATTAGCTCAATACGAAAATCTGTTGAAATATACCAAGCAGCACCAAAAATACCGTGCTATTTATTTTGACCCATTTGTACTGGCGATTCCAGCAGAAGAGCGGGTAAGTGATACATCAGGTGAAGATTATCGCATCAAGAGTTTAAATGCCGATAACTATACTGTTGAGGTTGAGCCTTATGGCATTGGTACACTCACCGTAACCGATGGTAATGCTGTGCTAAAAGGTGAACTAGATGACTTAAAATGCGAATGGAATGCAGATTTCAAACAGATCATGATCTATCGTACAAGTGGTGAATTGCTTAATACTGCTGATTATGCCTATTGTAAATACACGCTTAAAGAAAAGGGTGGTGAAGCCAAGCAGTCTTCAGGTATTTTACAGGCAAGCTTTGTAAATATTACTCCTGTTGCAAAGGATGATATTTATTCTATTAGTTCAAGCTCTAATTTAGAAGTAACGGTTAATCCTCTAGAAAATGACCATGATGATGGTGATGGTCTAACCTCTACTTTACCTGTAGCAAAACCAGCATTTTATCAAAATAAACAAGGTCAAGAGATTCCAATTCAAATTGAGAAGTTACCAGCTGGGTTGACTATGACGGCAGAACGCCAGGGTCCTTGTCCGGGTACTGATGCCAGTAATATATGTTATGGTGGAAAATTGCATTTTGCAGTTAAGAATAATCTCAGTCAATTCGATTATCCGGTGACTTATAAAATATATGATGCTGAGGGATTGGGATCAAATACTGCCACTATTTATCTGAACAACACTGCCCAAAATACCAATTCATCATCGAGTGGTGGTGGGTCATTTGGAGTATATGGTGTATTTGCTATTCTAGGTTTAACTTTATATCGACGTTATCGAATGAAATAATAAAAAAGCCGCTGACTTCAGCGGCTTTTTTGATTTTAATTTTTTAAATATAATCAAATAATTAATGATTTTTAGTCGTTTGTGGGAAATATTTACTGATATATTCTTCGCGAATGAGCGGGCGCTCTTCAGGTGTCGCTTTTTGCATACGAATACCCAATTCTTTACGTTCTTGGCTGCTCATTTTCTGCCAGGTTTCACGCATTTTCTGTTTTTCTTGTTCTGGAAGTTGAGTAAACCAATCCATACGCTGCTGTAAAGTAGTGCCTTGTGCTTCGGGTAATTCTTTGAGCGATTGGTAACGTTGAATGAGTGCACGTTGTTCACTATCGGATAATGTTTCCCAGGTTTCTGCAACTTGTGTATCAGCATCTTTGGAAAAAATCCAAAAACGTTCGAAACCAGCAAAACTGGTTTGTAAAAATCCGAGTGCACAAAAAGCAAAGGCTAATTTTTTAGCTGCCATGTGGAACCTTATCCTCACCTAAAACCATTAACATTTCCAAATCTTCAACCATTTGAGGAGATAGTTTTGGGGTCACTACCACTTGATTTTGCGGTTTTTCTGACATTTCAAAGGAGTTTGGCAATACCACGAATCCTGCAATTGCGGCGGCAAGAGCAAAACCTGACATTTTCCAAAGCCCATAACGGGATGTTTCTCGTGCTTGAATTTCTTCAATGACATGATTCATCACCACGGGTTTGGCTTTGTGATGTTGTGCGAGCCCATCGAGTTTGGAAGTAACTTGTTTTAAGAAATCATCTTGTTTCATTCGGATGACCCTCCACGATATGGATTCAAATGTGCTAAAGAAGCTTTGAGGCCTTGAATAGCACGGTGATAATGGGTTTTTACACTCCCTTCACTGCACTGCATGATTTGTGCAGTTGTGTGTGTATCAAAACCTTCCCAAGCACGAAGCATAAAAGCTTGCTGCTGGCGAACAGGAAGCTGAGCGATGGCTTCTTTGATTTCTTCGGCAGTCACAGCTTGATTAAGAAAATCGAATGGACTAGGAGTAGTCTCATCGACAATATCATTTAACTCAAGATCGTCATCATCCAGGCTGACTTTCTTGAAAAAAGAAAAAGGTTGCACCCGACGAGCTTCTTTTCTGCGCCAGTCTTGCAGTTTATGGTTTAAGATGGTGTAAAACAGGGGATACCATTCATCAGTCGATTTATCAGCATAAGCTTTGTGCAAGGAAATAAATGCTTCCTGTACCAAATCCATCGCGATACCTTGTTGACCTTGAGTCGCACTTTCCATCATGACCAAGGCACGTCCAGTCACATCCTGCATAAAAGTCTTCAGGCGTTGTTCAGCCGTACTCTTCAGAGTACTTAAATTTTCTGACTGAGACTGTTTTGGTGCTGAATCCATAGAGATGGAAAATCCTGTCATTGGATACCCACCATTATTTCCAATTTCATAGTTATATAACGTTGAAAATAATGGTTTGGTTGACAAAAATAATATTATTTTTCTAGTGTAGTCTATTTTTTAACATCCATCAGTGATGTTTAAAATAAAGTAACGAAAGATCAGTTTATAAACGCTGACGAACCATTTCGAAGAAACAGACTGAACCCGCAATAGCAACATTCAGGGATTCTTGTCCGCCGGGCTGGGGTATGGAAACGGCTTGTGCATGTGCAAGGGCGTACTCAGAAACCCCTTGACCTTCGTTGCCTAAAATCCAGACACAGGATTGGGTCAAATCTTTCGTATACAAGCTTTCTGATTCATGTGAACTGGTTACATATACCGGAATCTTGAATTGAGACAAAATATCTTCCAGTGTCACATTTTCATAAGTATGCAAGGAGAAATGTGCACCCATTCCGGCACGCAGTACTCGTGGTGACCAAAGCGAAGCTGAACCTTTGGTGCAGACAATTTGTCGAATACCGGCAGCAGCAGCGGAGCGGAGTAAAGTACCGACATTGCCAGGGTCCTGAATATTTTCCAGAATTAAGGTGTCTGCCGTGAAATCTAAAGCATGACGGGAAGTGGGTAAATCGACGATGGCAAGACAAGCCAGTGTGGTGCCCAGCGTACTTAAATCTTTATACAGGGATTCACCAATGACAAAGACTGCACCTTGGTATTGCTCGGCAATACGGTCAAAATCAGGATGGCTTAAAGCCTGTTCGGTGGTAAAAATAGATTTGATTTTTCTATCTTCAGCTAACCAGGCCAGACACAAATGGGTGCCTTCAAGTACGGTTTGACCTTGTTTTTTGCGATATGAATTCTGCTCAATTAAGCCACGCAAGTGTTTAATTTTGGGATTATCTTTTGATTCTAGAAAAATAGTCGGCATGGGAGAATAAATCCACGGAAGCAAGTTATGAGGACTTACTTCCGCTATAAGAAAAATTAATTATGATAGCCAGTTACGAGGTCAACTTCATTTTTAGAACCAATCACTACAGGTACACGTTGGTGAAGTTCAGTCGGCTGGATGTCCAGAATACGTACACGACCAGTGGTAGATGCACCACCTGCCTGTTCCATCAGCATACTCATTGGGTTTGCTTCATACATTAAACGTAGACGACCGGCTTTTTTCGGATCTTTAGTGTCATATGGATACATAAAAATACCGCTACGGCAAAGAATACGGTGAATATCACCCACCATACACGCCACCCAACGCATGTTAAAGTCTTTTTCACGCGGGCCTGTTTTGCCTGCAAGCAATTCATCAATATAACGTTTTACCGGTGCTTCCCAGTGACGTTGATTCGATGCGTTGATGGCATATTCTTTGGTATCGGCAGCAACCTGAATATTTTCAGAAGTCATTAAAAATTCTTTGCTTTCAGGGTCGAAAGTAAAGAATACCACCCCGGCACCTACAGTTAGCGCCATCATGGTGGATGGGCCATAAAGCACGTAACCTGCAGCAGCCTGGTTTGTGCCGGCTTGCATAAAGTCCTCAGCTTTAGTCACTGCATTTTTAGCAGGCAAAATAGAGAAAATGGTCCCGACACACATGTTGATATCGATATTGCTGGAACCATCCAATGGGTCAAACAATACCAGATACTTGCCGTTTTCTTGTGCAGGAGTGAATTCGTCTAATTCTTCAGAAGCTAGGCCACCCACATGTGGATGAACTTTTAAAGCATTAATTAAATAATCATTTGAAATTACATCAAGTTTCTTTTGTTCTTCACCCTGAACGTTTTCGTGTTGTGCACTCCCTAAAACACCAGCCAAAGCACCTTTTTGCAATAATTGATCGATGTCTTTACATGTATTGCCAATTGTTTCAATAACTTGAGCCAATTCAGGTGTAAGATTCCCGTTTTGTTGTTGTAAATATTGGGAAAGGGTGAGGTATGACATGACAGGAAAGCTCCAATTAGAAAATGATAAAAAATTATCAAATGAATATGGGCAGCTATTTTAGATGAGAACGTGGCAAAAGAACAATTAAACTCTGCTATTTGTCGCGATTTTACTCTTGTAAGTTCTGTGGAAAATGCTATGTTGAGTTCTATAGGTTATGGAAAACGTGATAGGAGCATAATTATGACAACGCAAAAGTTTGATGCGACTCCAACGCCAAATGAAGCTATGAGTTTAGATGATATTTCTGCCGAAAAAGTGAAAGAGGCGTGGAAAGCATATGAAGCTAAACCTGAATACAAAAAATTCAACAAGCATGATCTGATTGAATCCATGCAGCATCCGCAAGAAGCATCTCAGGCATCTGAGAAAGCTTAAAAAAAGCGCTCAAATTGAGCGCTTTTTTTATGGTAACCCTTATTTTAATAAAGGCGGAACGGCTTCGTAGTTGATTTCTACGCGGCGGTTTTCTTTCCATGCATTTTCGTCATGACCTGGATTAACCGGCATTTCCTTGCCATAGCTTACGGCTTCCAACTGGGTTGCAGCTACACCGTTAGTCAGCAAGAAACTTTCTACTGCCTTGGCACGACGTTCACCCAAGGCCATGTTGTATTCACGGGTACCACGTTCATCGGTATGACCGGTCAAAGCAACTTTTGAGTTGGCATTGGCTACAAGAAACTGGGCATGTGCCTGAAGGGTTTGATAGTCCTCATTTGAAAGTTCACTGCTGTCATAGTCAAAGTGAACCACACGCTTGGCTAGGAATGCTTTGTTCGCAGCAGTCACACCTTTAGATGACGCACCTGCCAGGTTTTGTGCATTTAAGGCTGCATCTTCACTTAAACCTTCAGTACTGACGGTAGTGGCCCCGCTCGGATTTTGTCCTGCCTGAATTTCAGCAGCAGGCTTGCGGCTGGCACAACCTGTCATCACCAATGCTGTAGCCAGAACAGGAAGTACCAATAATTGAACTACTTTCATCTTTATCTCCATGATTATCATTGCTTTAGATTAATAAAATTAATTCGCTTGTATTGTTATTTAGGGGCCCAAGCTGGTTCGCGTACTTCACCTTGTTCACTTGGCAGGTTCATGCGGAAACGACCATCCAGTGACATGATAGACAATAAACCACGGTTTCCTTCACGGGTTGCATAGACCACCATTTGACCATTTGGAGAGAAACTTGGTGACTCATCCAGACTGGTCGGGGTAAGAATGTTAGTAATACCGGTGTTGATGTCCTGGATGGCCACTTTATAGTTGCTACCACTTGGACGATGAACCAGAGCAATTTTTTTGCCATCTGCACTTAAGGTACCACGGGCATTAAATGCGCCACGGAAGGTCAGACGCTTACTTGTGCTATTGGCAAAATTATAGCTATAAATCTGTGCTGAACCACCGCGGTCAGAGGTGAAAATAAAAGATTTACCGTCTGGAGCATAACGTGCTTCGGTATCAATGGCACTGTCATTGGTCATGCGCTGTAGTTCACGTGTATCCAGGTTCATTTGATAGATTTCAGGATTGCCATGCATGGAAGCTGTAAATAGCATGCTCTTGCCATCCGGTGAGAAACTTGGCGCACCATTCAGTCCACGGAAGCTGGCCAGTTTTTCACGGTTTCCTGTAGCCAAGTCCTGTACATAAATGGCCGGACGTTTGGTTTCAAATGAAACGTAAGCAATTTTTTTTGCGTCTGGGGTCCAGGCCGGTGACAGGATAGGATCACGGGAAGTCAGAATGGTTCTCGGCTGCTCACCATCGGTATCGGCAATTTGTAGGGTATAGCGTTGTTCCGGTGTTGCTGGGTTACGCAGTACATAGGCGATACGACCGCTGAAATCACCTGGAATACCGGTCAATGCCTGGTAAATGGCATCACTGATCATATGACCAGCTTGACGGATACGCGAAGCCGGTACAGTCAATAATTCATTTAACAGGTATTGCTGTTTTTCTATGTCATAGAGCTGATAATGAACTTCAAAACTGCCATTATCAGTAGTTTTTACCGTACCGGTTACCACATAAGGCACACCGGCAGCTTTCCATGCTTCTGTATTCGGATTATTCATGCTTGCAGTGGCAGGAAGATTTTTGGAAGCGCTGGAAAATTTACCGGAACGGTTCAGGTCATTTTCGACGATTGGGTAAATACTTTGATCATTATTAAATGGAATAATGGCAATTTTTGGCGCTTCTTCAGGTGCCTTGGCAATCTCCAGATGTAATTGAGCATAGGATTGCGTGGCTAATACCGGGCTTAAAGCGGCCAAAATGGTTAGGCAAAGTAGATGTTTACGCGTCATTTCCATCATCTGCTACGTACTCTAAAAAATATAAATTATTGTGAATCTGCTTGTGTCACATAATGGCATGATTTTGAGTGATTGAAAGCCCATCATAATGACTAAACTGTTATAAGACTGTGAAAAGTGAATAAAATTTTGGCTGTTTTATCGACTATCCAGTTTAAATGCCAAAAAAAGCCACATCAACCAGAATTTGATGTGGCTTCTAGTTATCTCGCCGTAAAGCTTGAAGTAAAGGTTCTTGCTTCACGTCGTGCATCGGGGTCTGAAGGCATTGGATAAGGTGCAGCTGCTCGAACAGCAGCTTCTACACTGGCTTTCATGTCAGGGTCGCTCGAGTTGACAATCACGGACTGAACCGAACCGCTATCACTTAAAGTGACTCTGGCAGTGGCTTTTTGACCTGATGAGCCACTTGGGATGTCCCATGCACGTTTGATTTTATTTTCAAAATCACGTTTTGCTGTTGAGGCAATTTTCTTGGCTTCAGCCTTTTTGGTTGCAGCTTCTTCCGCTGCCTGTTTGGCGGCTGATGCCTTGGCTTCTTCCGCGGCACGTTCACGTGCTTCCGCATCCGCTTTAGCTTTTGCAGCGGCATTAGCCTTGGCTTTATTTGCAGCATCGGCTTTAGCTTTTGCTGCAGCATCGGCCTTGGCTTTATTTGCAGCATCGGCTTTTGCTTTTGCAGAGGCATCTGCTTTGGCTTTATTCGCTGCATCAGCTTTAGCCTTTACAGCGGCATCAGCCTTGGCTTTATTTGCAGCATCGGCTTTAGCTTTTGCTGCGGCATCGGCTTTGGCTTTATTTGCAGCATCGACTTTTGCTTTTGTAGCGGCATCGGCCTTGGCTTTATTCGCAGCATCAGTTTTGGCTTTTGCAGCAGCTTCAGCATGTTGTTTATCCGCCTCTGCTTTTCTTAATGCATCCGCTTTTACTTTTTCTGCTTTTGCACGTTCAGCCTGATCTAATTTACGTTTGGCATCTGCTTCCACTTTTGCAGCGGCATCAGCCTTGGCTTTATTTGCAGCATCAGCTTTAGCCTTTACAGCTGCATCGGCTTTGGCTTTCTCGGCAGCATTCGCCTGAGCTTTTGCAGCAGCCTCAGCTTGGACTTTTAATTTATTCGCTTCAGTGACTTTTGCATTTTCAGCAGCCTGCTGTTCAGCCTTTTGCATCGCTTCGGCAGCAGCCTTCGCTTGCTGTGCAGCTTTATTGCTATCAGGTTTTGCTTGCGCTGGAGTAGGTGATGTAACTGGAATCACAGGAGCAGCTTCAACACTTGGTTCAGCTGTTTGGGTGATTTGTTCAGCGACATTTTTGTCTGCTGTTTCATCAAACTCTGTGACTTCAGCTGTGACAGGTTTTAAATCTTCAGGTTTAACTAAAATGGTAGTGATCTTTTTGGGAGGCTCAGGTGGTTGACTCATGCCCAGATAAAGCAAGCCAACCACTGCAATAACATGCACCCCAAGGGTGAAGCCAATCGCAACTGCATTTTGTTTAAAAGGCGGCTTTTTAAAATCTTTCATAAATTATTTTAATGGCTCAGTCAGTAAACCCACTTGAGTTAATCCTGCATCCTGTAAGGCAGACATGAGTTTCATGACTTCACCATAAGGACGAGATTCACTGCCGTTAATCAGTACACTCATTTGTTTTTTCTGTGCTGACGCTTCACGTTGTGACTCAGTCAGTACAGCTTTTAATTCATCGAGTGTGAGTACATCATTATTATGTGATTTATCTTCAAGTTTAATGGTGCCATCTGTTTCAAGCGTGACAATGGCAGGGCGGTCTTCGGCCTGCATGGGTGCACCATTTGCTTGAGGCAAATCAACTTTTACACCAGTCGTAATCATGGGTGCAGTGACCATAAAAATCACCAACAGCACCAGCATCACGTCGATATAAGGGACAACATTCATGTCACTTTTTAATGGTTTTTTAATACGCTCAAAGCGTCCGGAACGTTGAATTGCCATCAGTCATTTTCCTGTGTAGAACCCACAGTTTGACGTTGTAACAGCGCCACCATTTCTTCAGCAAATAAAGCGCGGTCTGAATAAACCGCTTCACCTTTTGCGGTGTAATGGTTAAAGGCCAAAACAGCAGGAATGGCTGCAAACAGACCAATTGCAGTGGCGATTAATGCTTCGGCAATACCTGGAGCTACGGTTGCCAGTGTAACCTGATCGACCTCTGCCAGACCAATAAAGGCATTCATGATGCCCCAAACCGTACCAAACAGTCCGACATAAGGCGCAACTGAGCCAATGCTTGCCAGCGCACCCAAACCTTGTTCAAGGTGTCCCTGATCACGGCTAAGACCCACACGCAGGATACGTTCAGTACTTTCAATACTTTGCTGGGCAGGCGCATTGCGTTTTTTAAGTTTAAAAAATTCACCCAAGCCATGATAGAAAATATCTTCCAGACCGACACGTTTGGAATTGAGTTGGGCATTGTTATACAGGGTATTTAATTCAGCCCCCGACCAGAAGATTTTTTGAAAGTGTTGATCTTCGGTCTGGGCCTTTTTATAACTCATATGTAACTTGGCAATCAGATACCAACTATATAATGATGCCAGAAGTAGCAGCAGCATTACCAATTGAACCACAGGACTTGCTTGTAAAATAAGATCTGATACGTGTAGCGAAGATTCTAGTTGTGTTGCCATAGTTACAATGTGCCAATAAATTTTTTTAGTCTTGTCCTAACTCTTTCAGAATTAGTGTACGGATTTCCTCAGGAAGCCGGGTTGGACGCATACCATCTACGCTGATACATGCCAATTCGACTTCACCAGAAGCAAGCATGATTTCACCACGATAAATATTCTGTTGCAATACAAATGATGTCGCTTTACACGAAACTACACTCGCGGTAACAGTAATCAGGTCATCCATCAGGATAGGGCGTGAATATTTCACGTTAATTTTATGAACGACAAAGTTGTAATCTTTTTGGTGCCAGTAGTGATCTACGCCTGAAGCACGTAGCCATTCGGTACGGGTACGTTCCATAAAACGAATATGGTTTGCATGATAGACAATGCCACCGGCATCGGTGTCTTCAATATATACACGAATGTTGAATTCGAATTTATTCGCCATGATTGTGTCCCATTTTTCAATTCAGTTTTATGGTTTTAGCTGTGCTTTTAGCGGTTTTAAAAAAACTGTGAAAATGACGGTTTTTTTGCCAAGAGTCAAGCTGTGTAACGCGTGGCAGTTTATCATTATGAGAATTGAGTCCAATGGCACAAGGTTTCAAATGAAATTTATTCTGTATTGAATTCGCAAAACCTGTAAATACGAAAAGTGAGCAAAGGATGCTCACTTTTTTAAATGTACTTATTTTTTTGTGGTTTGTCTCTTTTTCCAGTCAGTCTGTACCTGTTCGGCAACTTTTGGATAATCCAGAATAAAACGCACATGGCTTTCTACCCCGGTTTTTAAAGTCTTATTATCGACAATAAATAACTGGTTATGGTTAGGTGCGGCTTTGGTCATGTCCTGATCGGCAGGAGTTGCACCCACAAAGACAAACAAGGATGGCATCAGCTGACCATAATAAGCAAAATCTTCGCTGGCACTGGCGTTGTTGTCCAGCACATGCAGTTTATCTTCGCCACTCACCTGAGCCAGCGTAGGTTGCATCAATTTGGTTAATGTTTTGTCATTGGTCGTAACAGGCGCGTAGGGTGCAATTTCCACTTTTGCTGTGACCTGATTGGCAGCGGCATTATGTTCTAGCATGTTGGGTAAAGTTTTTAAAATGTTCTGGCGAACATCTTCACTGTTAGAACGAATGGTACCCACCATATTCACCTGATCGGGAATGACATTACCCGTTGTTCCCCCGTGAATACTACCAATGCTGACTACGCCCATGCCTTTGGTCAAATCTGTGTTACGGCTGATCAAACTTTGCATGTTGTTGATCATTTGTGAAGAAGCATAGATTGGATCGCGACCCAGCCAGGGCATGGAACCATGTACCTGCTTGCCGTTGACCTGAATGCGTAAATGATCCGCACTGTTCAGAATGGCACCATCTTTATAGGAGATATTACCGCTTGGCATACCTGCCATTACGTGCATACCAAAAATAACTTCCGGTTTGGGATTGTTCAATGCACCATCGGCAATCATTTTACGTGAACCGATCAAATGACCTTGAGTAAAATTATCAATATCAGCACCGCCTTCTTCAGCCGGTTGGAAAACAAATACCACAGTACCTGCAATTTTATCTTTATTGGCTGCTAAGGCCTTGGCTGCACCCAGTAACATCGCGGTATGGGCATCATGACCACAGCCGTGCATGACATCGGTTTCTTTGCCCTGATAAATGGCTTTGACTTTACTGGCATAAGGCAGTCCAGTTTTTTCTTCAATCGGAAGAGCATCCATGTCGGCACGTAAAGCCATCACTGGACCCGGCTTAGCCCCTTTAAGTACTCCGATGACACCGGTTTTGGCATAGCCTTTACGCACTTCTATTCCATAAGATTTTAACTCTTTTTGTACCAGCTCGGAGGTTTTGAATTCCATATTGCCCAGTTCTGGATTTTGATGAATATGCTGTCGAAGCTGAATGGTGTGGGCTTCTACATTTTTAACGGAATCATCAATCCAGTCTGCAAGGCTCAACTGGCTGCAAAGAAAAAGTGGAAGACAAAGGGAGATCTGCTTATATATGTCCATATATTAACGAGTCCTTAAAGGTTGAGATCATTTTCAGTGAGTCTATAGCATTGCATAATGAAGGAAATTTAGACAAAACTATTTGAGTGCCCTTAATATACTTTTAAGGTATATTTGTTGTTAGTTGCTGGAATACAAAGGTTTTATATGGACTTTGAGACTATAAATACTTTGCGATTTATGTGAAATTAGCTTTTATCAATTTTATTTATCCCTCTTAATTTTCGGATCTGTGACACAACAATTTTATTTGATTCAATCCATTATTAGGGCATTACAATACTGCATGACATTCGAGTTTAAAATGAGTCGCTTTTTGAAATATATAATTATTTTTGCCTTGGGGTTTGCACTGTGGAATTACTGGCTGAAACCGGATAAAGGGATTTCAGAGGCTGCTGATTATCAGTCTGCTCAAGGAATTCATCAGTTTGATGGCTATAGGATGAAAAATCTGGAAGCGTATGCTGGCGAGTTTCGGGTTTTATCCAGAGAAGACTATAGTTTTGGACGAGAGGCGGAACTTAGTCCAGTTGATTTTGCTTTGGGATGGGGCAGCATGACCAATCCTGCTGTTTATAAACAGTTATCGATCAGTCAGAGTAATCGCTGGTATTACTGGCGTTATGAAAATGCACCGCCCATTCCGGTCAATGAAATTTCAACGCACAGTGCCAATACACACTTGATCCCTGCATCGAAACAGATTGCAAAGCAGCTCAAAGCTATTGATCAAGATGATTTGATTTATTTAAAAGGACAGCTGGTTGAGGTCACGGCTGCTGATGGCTGGACTTGGCGTAGTTCACTTAGCCGTGAAGATACCGGGAATGGTGCGTGCGAGTTGATGCTGGTGGAAGAGGTGAGGGTGATTTCTAGGTCTTAGGGCTTTTATTTTTAGTGGTGCTAGTTTGTTAATCAAACAGCAGCATGCTTTGATTTTGTGCTTATAAGAAGTTTTAGAATTCGCGTAGATAAATTATAAGATTTCACTGCCACAATTTTTCAATAAAATTGAAATATATTTGTGTAGGCAAAGTCTTACTTTTGAGAGGCCAAAAGTAAACAAAATCCCTTTGTTGGATTGAGGGTATGTCCATATACCCCAATCCAACGGGCGACATCCATGTCGCCTGTCAATTGATTTTTTAAAAGTGATGAATCTAAAAATAAAAATATAAGTTGATGAGTTGTAATAAAATATTTTAGGTAATATTTTGATTTTTAAGGGGTAGGAATTGGCGAACCAACAAGAAAGCATGCAGGCAGTAGTTTTACAGCAGCCGAATGGGCAGAAATTATTTTTAGATATTCAACACTCCACAGATTGGGTTGTAGCAGCATCAATTATTTGTTCTGTTTTTATAAGTTTTATTGGTTTTTTGATTACAATTTATGTGGTGAGAAAGTCTACAGAAAGCCAAATAAAGTCGAATCAAGAACTAATTCAAAGCCAAGAGAAACAGAATAAAATTGAAACAGCTATTCATTTAAGCAAGGAAAAAATTGATGCAATTCGTTTAGCAAGTGCTGATTTTATTTCATTATATGAAAATTTATTATATGAGTCGAAAAACTTACAAAATAACTTAGATATAGATTATCCAATTGAATATGTAGTCGATTTAACTAAAAAAAGAGATCTAATGGAAAGTTTAGGTACTAAACTAGAACTATATATAGGTAATTCGACCCCTGAAGAAAAGTTAATTAGAGCTGATATTATTTTATTCAAGCGAAGGACTATTTCTAATATTACTCCAAGTTTTAGAAAGGAAAAAATAGAAATTAATCTATCAGACTTAAAAGAAGAGGTACGATTATTTAAGGAAAAGATATTCAATTTTTTAAATAGTGAACTAACCAAGGTAAAGGAGGGAGTCTAAACTCCCTTTTCTCATTTGTCCTTCGGCTCAGGTGGCGTCATGCCAAACTGCAAATATGCCATATTAGTGGCAATACGGCCACGTGCAGTACGCATGGTATAGCCTTGCTGAATCAGATAAGGCTCAATCACATCTTCTAGCGTGCCTGAATCTTCTGCCATGGCAGCAGCCAAAGCTTCCACACCGGCAGGGCCACCATCAAAACGTTCTAACAACATGCTTAAATAACGACGGTCTAAAGTATCCAAGCCATCTTTATCGACATTCAGCATATCCAGTGCACGTTGTGCCATTTCCTGAGTCACTTCGCCTGTACCTTTGACTTGAGCATAGTCACGTACACGACGCAGCAAACGGTTGGCAATACGTGGTGTGCCACGGGCACGACGGGCAATTTCTTGTGCACCATCAGCAGTCATGGGAACATCCATTAAACTGGCAGAACGCGACACAATATGAGTCAGGTCGGCAACTGAATAGAATTCCAGACGCTGCACAATACCAAAACGGTCACGTAGCGGAGAGGTGAGCAAGCCTGCACGTGTGGTTGCAGCAACTAAGGTAAATGGGGGTAAGTCGAGTTTAATTGAACGTGCACCCGGTCCTTCACCAATCATGATATCCAGCTGGTAATCTTCCATCGCTGGATACAGAATTTCTTCAATCACAGGTGAAAGACGGTGAATTTCATCAATAAAGAGCACATCGCCTTCTTCCAGATTGGTCAGCATGGCAGCCAGATCGCCTGCACGTTCCAGTACCGGACCAGAAGTGGATTTTAAATTACCGCCCATTTCGCGTGCGATAATATTGGCCAGTGTGGTTTTACCTAAACCCGGTGGGCCAAAAATCAGGGTATGGTCGAGAGCTTCGCCACGGCCACGGGCTGCGCCAATAAAGATTTCCATTTGCTCGCGGACCACGGGCTGACCGATGTAGTCATCGAGGGAAGTGGGGCGAATGGCACGATCAAAATGATCTTCAGGTTTTTCAGAACCACTGATGAGACGGTCTTGCATATGTGTTTAATCTATCTCTTTACGGTCATTTGAGGTGGATTAATTCACAGCCTCAAAAATCTTTTAGGTTTTATATGCCTTTAGTGTAGGCAATTGTCACTTTTGACTGGGCAAAAGTGACAAAACCCATTTGTTAAACTGATGCTACATCCTTGTAGCACAGTTTAACGGCGACATCCATGTCGCCTGCGTGTATCCAAGATTGTTGGACATTTTTATTTATTCATCGATTTTAATGCAGCGCGAATAATGTCGCTGGCTTCAGTATAGTCAGCTTTAACGGCATTAATCAGTTTTTGTGTTTCAGCAGGTTTGTAGCCTAAAGACTGTAAAGCTGCTTCGGCTTCTGCGACGGCAGAATTACCCGTAAACTGAATTTGTGGTGTTGTTGAATTGGTCGGAACATTGCCAGCAGACATGGCTTTGAAGCGGTCACGCAGTTCAATCATCAAGCGTTCAGCGGTTTTCTTGCCGACACCCGGTACTTTAACTAGCGTATTCACATCTTCATGTTCAACAGTATGAATTAGCATGTCGACGCTGAGAGTAGAAAGAATACCCAAAGCCATTTTAGGCCCCACACCGTTGACTTTAAGCAGGGTACGGAAAATGGTTTTCTCTTGCGCATTTAAAAAACCATAGAGTAATTGAGCATCTTCACGAACGGCGAGATGCGTCCATAAGGTAACTTTCTGGCCTTTTTGTAATTGGCAAAATGTGGAAAGCGGGGTATCGATTTCATAGCCCACGCCATTTACATTTAATAATACTGTTGGTGCTTCTAGAGCCAACACCTCGCCAATAAGACATCCAATCATGTTTATTTATTCACTTATCTATCGTTGGTTGCATAGTAGTGAGCATTTGTACGAAAGGCAAAATGCTCAGGTATAATTTTTAAATCTGATGAAAATTTTAGCCAGCATATCTGCAACATTTTTACATCAAGCCGGCTTTATTGCCCTGTAACTCTTGCGACAGGTTATAGGCCTGATGGTCTGAGAATTTCGAAATAATATCCAGCACCTGCATAATATTTTCATAGTGATTACTTTGAAAATTGACTCCGGCGCGTTGTAACATAGACATCAAGCGCTGCTCTTTAAAGCTTAAAGTCTTATGAGGTGTAGTCAGCGGAATAAAGGCATCCAGAATATTTTGCAGACTTTGATGGGTAATAATCTCTAAACCAGCCTTTTGCGGATGTTCAAAAATCTTGTCACGCGCCAGATTTTTTGCCCGTTCAATGCCGCGTTCAATATCTTCGGAACAATATTGCAATAAACTGCCTTTGAGTTGTCCCGATAAAATCTCAAAGTGATGTTTGGCAAATGCCGTGGTCACTTCATCTACCAGCCGTTTCATCACCCGGCCGCGTAAAGCAGCAATTTTTTGCTGCCAGGTGGTTGGCATGGATAATTCTTCAGGCCTGCCATAATCTGCAATCAGGTCGAGGAAAACCGGTTCGACTTCTTCATAAGACAGCATATTTAAAATAATGCCATCTTCCAGATCAATCAGGGCATAACAGATGTCATCGGCGGCTTCCAGTAAATAGGTCAGCGGATGACGGCAATACTGATAGTCACCAAGCTGAATTAAACCGAGCTGCTCTGCAATTTGCTTGAGAGTCTCTTTTTCAGACTGGTAACAGCCAAATTTTGCTCGCTGATTGGCAGGGCGGTCGCCTTGTGATGCAATGGTTTTCGACAGCCACGGATATTTTAAATAAGCGCCTAAAGTGGCGTAAGTCAGACGCATGCCGCCATCATTGGGATGATAGTCAATTTTGGTTAGTAAACGTAAACCTTGGGCATTGCCCTCAAACTGGCGTACATCGGCCTGTTCTTCCGGTGTCAATTTTTCCAGAAAATTGCCATGAGATACATCATCAAACCATTCACGAATGGCGTATTCACCAGCATGTCCAAAGGGTGGATTGCCAATATCGTGTGCCAGACATGCGGCCTGAATAATGGCACCGACATCGGCAGGGGAAATCCACACAGGGAGTTGATCTTTAATTTTTTCCGCTGCCAGCATGCCCAGTGAACGGCCAATACACGACACTTCCAGCGAATGGGTCAAACGGGTGTGAATGCCATCGTGCTGAGTTAACGGATGCACCTGGGTTTTACGGTTTAACTGGCGAAAACTTTGTGAAAAGATAATACGGTCATAATCTTTGTGAAATGGGCTACGTGCCTGTTCTGAACTTTGTTTTTTGCTACCAATACGAACTGTCGAAAGCAGTTCCAACCAACGCATTTGTTCCATTTATCGTTATTCAGTAAAGAGCTGAATTCATCATGCCAAAAAAAAGGCTCACCGACTAGAGTAGGGCGACATGATTTGTCTTTCTGATAATGCTCTGAACTGTGTGCTAGTGTTTGAGCTCAATCATTTATTCAAGAGATCTCTTTCATGAATCCAATACCTGCTAAAATCTATTTTTTCTTTTAACTTTAAGAATAGTTTATGGTTGTTGAAAAATGATTTATGAAAGAACGCTAAGACATCAAGAATGAAAAGATGCAGAATTATGTAACACTGGCTAAAAGATACGGAATTGAGCATAAGCCGCAGTATTGAAATAATATTTAGAAACAAGATAGTGCAGGCTTAAATTTATATAAGATTCAAAATTTTTATCTGAAAAATAAAATATTCTTCTATGTTCTTGAGTGAATAGATGGCACATTCGTGAATTTCTATCTAGCTGATTTTGCCAATACACAGTAGAATATGCGCTCTCTCTAAGTCACATTGGCGGTAGGGTCCAATAGACCTGCCCGTGGAGCCAAAATCAGCATGTTTATCGTGGCCGGTGCACCAGCACACTCTTCTTTTAAGAAAACTCAACTCTTAAACCGTCTCGCGTCAATGAGTTCTGTTCAATCAATTGAAAGTCAATGGATTTATCTGTTTGATCAAGCGCTCAACGAGCAGCAGCATCAATCTGCATTACAACTATTAAACGATGGTGCTTCTTTTGAAGTTCGTCAGGCAGCAAGTGATGAAATTCAAATTCTTGTTACGCCGCGTTTAGGCACGATTTCTCCGTGGTCTTCTAAAGCGACTGATATTTTTGCCAACTGTAATACCCCGATACACCGCCTAGAACGCGGTGTTTTGTTTACTTTAAAAGGTATTTCTGAAGTATCCAATGAAGTTAAACAGGTTTTACATGACCGTATGACTGAAAGCGTGTTCAATCATATTGATGACGCTGCGGCTTTATTTGTCGAAACTGCACCAAAACCTTTAAATAGCATTGATATTTTGGGTCAGGGTAAAGAAGCGCTGGTGAAAGCCAACTCTGAATTTGGTTTTGCCTTGTCAGATGAAGAAATTGATTATTTAACCTCAGCATTTAACAAACTGGGTCGTAATCCGCACGACATCGAATTGATGATGTTTGCTCAAGCCAACTCTGAGCATTGCCGTCACAAAATCTTTGGTTCTGAATGGACAATTGATGGTGAAAAACAGCCATTGTCATTGTTCCAAATGATCAAGAACACTTATAAAGAATCTCCAACAGACGTATTGTCCGCTTATAAAGACAATGCTTCTGTCATCGTGGGCTTTGACACACAGCGTTTCTATCCGAAAAAAGATAACGAAACAGGTCACCACGTTTATAAATACAAGAGCCAAGCTGCTCACATCCTGATGAAAGTGGAAACCCACAACCATCCAACAGCGATTGCACCATTTGCCGGTGCTGCGACAGGTTCAGGCGGTGAAATCCGTGATGAAGGCGCAACGGGTCGTGGTGGTAAACCGAAAGCAGGTTTAACCGGTTTCACGGTGTCTAACCTGAACATTCCAGGCTTTGAACAACCTTGGGAAGAAAACTACGGCAAACCATCGCGTATGGCATCTCCACTTCAAATCATGATTGAAGGCCCATTGGGCGGTGCTGCGTTTAACAACGAATTTGGTCGTCCTGCGTTAAACGGTTACTTCCGTACTTTCGAACAAAACGTCAATGGTGAAGTGAAAGGTTTCCACAAGCCAATCATGATCGCTGGTGGTTACGGTAACATCCGTCCTGACCATGTGGAAAAAGATGCCATCCAGCCGGGCGACTTGTTAATCGTTCTTGGTGGTCCTGCAATGCTGATTGGCCTTGGTGGCGGTGCAGCATCTTCTGTAGACAGCGGTAAATTGGGTGAAAACCTGGATTTCGCTTCTGTACAGCGTGAAAACCCGGAAATGGAACGCCGTTGTCAGGAAGTGATTGATGCCTGCTGGCGCATGGAAGATTTCAACCCGATCGTGTCTGTACATGATGTCGGTGCGGGCGGTATCTCAAATGCAATGCCTGAGTTGGTCAATGACCATGAATTGGGTGCAGTGCTTGATCTTCGTAAGATTCCATCACTTGAGCCAGGCATGTCTCCAATGGAAATCTGGTCGAACGAAGCACAAGAACGTTATGTCTTGGCGATTCGTCCAAGTTCTTTAAGCCTGTTTGAATCATTGTGTGCACGTGAGCGTTGTCCGTTTGCGGTGCTGGGTGAAGCGACTGAAGCACGTCACTTAACTGTTGAAGATCCATTGTTTGAAAACAAAGCCGTGGATATGCCAATGCAGGTGATGCTTGGTGGTACACCACGCATGAGCCGCTCTTACGAGACGATTGAACGCAAAGGTGATGACTTTGATGCATCTAAAGTCACTGATTTGAAAGATGCGATTTTCCGCGTTCTGAAAAACCCGACCGTTGCTTCTAAATCGTTCCTGATTACGATCGGTGACCGTTCAATTACCGGTATGGTTGCGCGTGACCAGATGGTGGGTCCTTGGCAAGTTCCTGTAGCAGATGCTGCGGTGACCACTACAAGTTTAGTCGGCTTCACTGGTGAAGCGATGGCGATGGGTGAACGTCCACCAGTTGCGCTTTTAAACCCTGCGGCATCTGCACGTTTATCAGTTGCAGAGTCGATCTCGAACATCATGTCTGCAAAAATCGAGCAGATTAGCGACATTAAATTGTCTGCAAACTGGATGGCGGCTGCAGGTCAACCGGGTGAAGACCAAGCGTTATTTGAAGGTGTGAAAGCCATCGGTATGGAAATGTGTCCTGCGCTGGGTGTTGCAATTCCTGTTGGTAAAGACTCACTGTCTATGCGTACCACCTGGAATGATGAAGGTGAAGACAAGTCTGTAACATCTCCAATGTCTGGTGTAATTACTGCATTTGCACCGGTGACTGATGTACGTCAAACATTGACTCCTGAATTGAAAAACCTGGATTCAGTACTGGTACGTATCGACTTGTCTAAAGGTCAGTTCCGTTTGGGTGGTTCGATCCTGGCTCAGGTGTATAAAGCCATTGGTTCAGTAACACCTGACGTTGATAGCTTCGAAGATTTCAAAGCATTCTTTGCATTGGTACAAGACTGGAACAACCGTGGCCTGATCAAGGCTTACCATGACATCGGTGATGGTGGCTTACTCGCGACTGTTGCAGAAATGATGTTTGCTTCACGTCTGGGTGTAGCACTGGAAGATCAATCGACTGCAAGCCTGTTTGCTGAAGAAATTGGTGCAGTACTGCAAATTGCTACTGCTGATTGGGAAGCATTACAGGCAGAAATCGCTGAATCTTCACTTAAAGATGCTATCTCTGTAGTAGGTAAAGTGAACAATACTGACCAATTGACTATCAACGGTCTGGTACTTGAACGTGCTGATTTGCAAGTAGCTTGGACTGAAGTATCACATCAAATTCAACGTTTGCGTGACAACTCTGAAACTGCGGATTCTGAGTTTGCTTTAATCACTGACAAGAACCACAAAGGTATCATCGCACAGCCGACATTCGACCTGAATGAACCTGTTGAAGCGCCGTATATCAATTCACGTCGTCCAAACATGGTGATCTTGCGTGAACAGGGCGTAAACGGTCATGTGGAAATGGCTGCGGCATTCGATAAAGTCGGCTTCAACACTGTTGACGTACACATGAGCGACTTGCTTGCTGGCCGTATCAGTCTGGATGACTTTGAAGGTATTGTGGCTTGTGGCGGTTTCTCTTACGGTGACGTAATGGGCGCAGGCGGTGGCTGGGCGAAATCAGTATTGTTTAACCCTAAACTGCGTGACCAGTTCGAGAAATTCTTCCATCGTCAAGAAACCTTCTCTTTGGGTATCTGTAACGGTTGTCAAATGTTGTCGCAATTGGCTCCACTGATTCCGGGTGCGGAAAACTGGCCTCGTTTCCACCGTAACACTTCAGAAGTATTTGAAGCGCGTGCAGTGAACGTTCGTGTTGAAAAATCTCACTCTATTTTGTTAGACGGTATGGAAGGTTCGATTCTTCCAATCGCGGTAGCACATGGTGAAGGCCGTGTAGTTGCAACTGAAGACAAAATTGCTGCATTAAATGCAGGCAATCAAGTCAGCTTACGTTATGTAGACAGCTTGGGTAATGCTACACAGCAATATCCATTGAACCCGAACGGTTCACCAGAAGCGATTACTGGTGTGACATCTACTGACGGTCGTGCAACGATTATGATGCCGCATCCTGAACGTAACTTCCGTGCTGTTCAGCATTCTTGGAAACCTGAAGAATGGACTGAAGATGGTGCATGGTTACGCATGTTCCGCAATGCACGTAAGTTCATTGGTTAATTCTGAAGTGTTTTGAAAAAAGCCACCTTCGGGTGGCTTTTTTATTTTGTATCTATTTTTTATTTTATTTTTATTTCTCCCGCTGGACTTGGTTTGAATTTTGCTTTTATATTGGAGTGAAAGGGTATTTGTGTGTTTTATGCACAATCACGATGCAATATGGAAGAAAGATGGTTCACTAAATACAAGTTCAGGATTGAATCTCTAAGCGAGGTGACACAATGCCAAAAACTGCAATCTATACAAATGTTGATAAGGCGACTTTACGTAAGAAAGGGTGGATGTTTTTTATGGCAGTCGTAGGGTTACAAATGTTGTTCTTGATCGGTAGTTATTTGCTGCAAAGTTCTTAATTTTTAGATTGAAAAAGCCAACGTGAGGTGGTTTTTTTTGTGTTGGATATTTTAATAAAGTCACAGCTTCGCTGATTGTGCGAAATTTTAATCAATAACGCGTAAGCAATGTTTTACTTTTGATGCAGCAAAAGTAACAAAACTGCTTTGTTTGGTAGAGGATACGTCCTTGTATCCCTACCAAACGAGCGACATCCATGTCACAAGTCATGTGGTTAAGTTTAGTCTTTGAAGATATTTTCATAAAAATGATAAAACTCATCTGTTCTTTTATAGCGAGCAATTTTTGTTTTACCATCCAATACTAGGGGAGATTCAACTTCTCTTAAGAATTGAAAACTAACCAATTCCATATTGGGATTAGAAATATCAAACTCAAATTCTGGATTTTCGTTATTAGTTTTTAGAAAATAAAGTTCCTGTAAAAGGTTTATAAGATGATTATTTAGCTTAGTAATAATATAAGTGTATTGATTAAAAGTTTTGTCATCTATTTCTTTTTTAGTAAGATATTTAAATGATTTGGCTAACAGTTGAGCTTGTTTTTCAAGAATAGTACTTTCAAGAATTTTGAATATTTCTAAACCCAATCTTTGGTGATTCGGGTTCTTCTGCATAAATTGAGAAACCTCATCCTCATCTAAATCTAATGTTTCTAAAAATGTTTTGACTTGAAGGTAATATAAAGCTTCATTATTTAATTTTGACTGAGCATATATTTTTTGAGTGGTATTCTTTAATGCTTCGGGTATTCCGAGCAATGCACTATTACTTGTTTCATATAAAAGTTCTTGGGCATAAGATCCCACATAATTAAGTAATGGATATTTTTTCATAAATTTTATAAATGATCAGAATGTGATCATGATACTTGAAAATAAGATAATTTTTATTCTAAAAATCATTTTTTGAGTCATAAAAACGGCCTCAATCAGCCGTTTTTATTGCTGAAATTCTAAGGTGATAATGGTGACCGAGATGAAAAGAAAAAATCGAAGTCGAAGGGTTAGAACTAAACATAGATCGTTTTTTTGAGC
Organism: Acinetobacter uliginosus; assembly: GCF_044130295.1. Classification (NCBI taxonomy): domain Bacteria; kingdom Pseudomonadati; phylum Pseudomonadota; class Gammaproteobacteria; order Moraxellales; family Moraxellaceae; genus Acinetobacter; species Acinetobacter uliginosus. The sequence continues at coordinate 111,672 of NZ_JBIQOC010000001.1, forward strand.
AATGTAAAATATTGAACTGTCAGAGAAATGTCAAGAAAGGTAATAGGTAATTGTATTTAAAATGATTTTAATTTTTGATGTTCTGATAAGGTCTCAATGAAATCTGATAGAGATTAATTCAGGTTTAAGCGCTAAGATAATCCTATCTTTATTCCGTTTATTGATAGCATGTTTAAACTGATTTATTACGTTCCTGAATCTCATCTTGAATCAACCAAAAACGCCGTGTTTCAAGCAGGGGCAGGTGGCATTGGCAACTATGAGCATTGTGCCTGGCAGGTGTTGGGTACGGGACAATTTAAACCAGTAAAAGGGGCGAATCCCTTTATTGGTGGACTGGATAGCCTAGAACAGGTAGCAGAATGGCGGGTAGAAACCATTGTGCCTGAAAATCAAGCATCTAATGTGGCAAAAGCACTTAAGGCCAGCCATCCGTATGAAGAGCCTGCATTTGAGTTTGTTCAGATAGTAGATATAAATTATTGACGATATTTGATTTGGGAAAGGGTGACATGGATGTCACCCGCTAGCCAGAGGTTCAGGGATGAACCTTCTGGCTAGCAAAGGGTTTTGGTTACCTTACGGAATATATTCCTCACCTTTCAAAGTAACGCGTAAACGCCTACACAAATTAAAAGTGAGTTATGACAGCTTACGGGGCTGTGCCGATTTGCAATTAAAATCAAACCTTCTGAACAAACAGCTCACGATCAAAGCGATACTGCGGGAAGAACACGCCATCCGCTGCACGTTCACCGGCAGCAATCACCATGACTGGATATTGCTGATCATTCAGATTTAACATTTTATTGACCATCGGTTCATCAAAGCCTTCCATCATACAACTGTCAAAACCATAAGCACGTAAAGCTAAAACCAGGTTTTCACATGCCAAAGCCGTGGTTTTGCTTGCCCAAAGTTTTGCATCTGCCGGGTTAAAAGCAGTCACAGGCAATTGCTTGTCGAGTGTACGTACAACTTTGAAAGCCACTTTCTTAAAGTTACCTATTGCATTGAAGTAACCAGTTTTATAATTGTAGGGAATAAACTTGTAATACTTCTGCACAGCAGCAGGCACTTCCGGAAATGGAAACTCACTGATATTTTTCTTTGCCATCTCTTCAATACGGTCGGTCCTTGCCACGCAGACAATCAGTTCAGCCGCAGTCTTTGCAGCCAATTGACCTAAACATGCTTTTACCAATTGCTTTTTCTTGGTCGGGTTTTGAACCATATAGAATGTCCAAGGCTGTAAATTGGATGAGTTCGGTGCAAGTAAAGCCAGATCTAAACATTCATCTAGTACTTCAGCAGGAATTGCTTTGTCAGTAAATTTTCGTACTGAACGACGGCTTTTTATGACTTTCTTAAAGTTTTCGACATCAATATCTTGTGGGGCTGGTTCAAAGTAGCGTTTGTTTTCAGTCTTGGCTTGGCTGGTCATGGTGTATTCCGTAACAATTTTTATTTGATGTGGGGGTAGAAATGAAAAAAACCACCAAGCAATGTAAATTACCCAGTGGTTTTTTATGTATTTTTCAATTAATTAAATTGAGCGAAATCCGGTTTACGCTTTTGCATAAATGCTGCAACAGCTTCTGCCATTTCCGGTGAGGTTACACGCTTCATAAAAATCTCGGCTTCGTTATCAATACAGTCAATAATTTCCTGCAGATTATGTTTCATTAAGGCTTTGGTTTGCTTGATTGAAGCGAGCGGTAGTGCTGCTAAAGTCTGTGCCTGTTTCAGTGCAGTTGCATATACATCATCTTCAATGCTATTCACAATACCAGCACTTAAGGCTTTGTCGCTATTGAACTTTTGTGCAGTAAACAGCAGCTCAGCCGCTTTATGATATCCCGCTTGCTGGATCAGCAATTTGCTCGAAGCGCCTTCAGGCGATAGACCTAAGCTCACAAATGGAATCTGGAACAGGGCAGTGTTATCACTATACACCAGGTCAGCGTGCAGCAAAATCGTTACTCCAATGCCAATCGCCACACCACGAACAGCAGCAATTAACGGTTTGGAAAATTTTGCCGCAGATTTTAAAACCACAAATGGAGGCGCATCTCCCGCTTTGCCTGCCAGTGGAGTTTGAATAAACTTCATGAAATCCTGCATATCGTTACCGGCACTGAAGTCGGCATCCTCACCACGTAAAATCGCCACGCGAACGTCTTTATCCTGATCGGCTTCATCCAGTGCCTGGGCAATTTTTAGATATAACTCACCGTATAACGCATTTTTAGCTTCGGGACGATGAATGGCTAAGGTCAGTACGCCATTGTCTAAATTCGCATTTAAATGTTGATGTGGTTGTTGAATACAGCTCAGTGTCATCGTACTATCCTTGCTTTAAAATTTAATTTGATTTTATGGCAGTTATTATGTCGCATATTTATTTTAGCGGCACAACTCACGAGTCATAAAAAACTTGATCTGTTATGAACTATACATTCGATTATCTGGTTTTCATTGGTCGCTTTCAGCCTTTTCATCTGGCACATATGCAAACGATTAAAATTTCATTGCAGCAAAGCCAAAAGGTGATTTTGGCCTTAGGTTCAGCACAAAATGAACGCAATATTAAAAATCCGTTTAGTGCTGCTGAACGTGAACAGATGATCTTGTCCAATTTTTCAGAAGTGGACCAGAAGCGGATCAAGTTTGTGCATGTGATTGATGTTTATGATGACCAAAAATGGCAACAACTGGTTAAATCTCTAGTAAAAGAAGTTGCTGAACCAGAAGCCAAAGTCGGCTTGATCGGTCACTTTAAAGATGAATCTTCTTATTATCTGAAGCTGTTTCCGGAATGGGAGATGGTGGAACTTGCCAGCTTGGTCGGGGCAATTTCAGCAACGCCGCTGCGTGAAGCATATTATCGTGGTGAAATTATCGAATCTGCTTTGCCGCTCGGCACCAGTGAGTTTTTACACAAATTTCAGAAAACTGCCATTTATCAACAATTGCAGCACAAATACCTGACCCAAGATAAAACCAATCTGGAACAATCTTCAGTAAGCTTTTAGGTCGAGGCACAGCATTGCCAAGACCCAGGAGTGGATAAAATGAATATCCAAACCAGCTTACAAAGTGTCCTGATTGTCGGTGTAATCCATCTAGGTATCGTTGCACAGGTCAATGCACAGGAATGGACACTGACTCCACAAAGCTATGCGGGCTTTGAGGTGAAGTCGATGGGCTTTTCAACCATAAAAGGCAAGTTTGAACAGGTTCAGTCCAGTATGAGCTTTGATCCTGCAGCACCTCAGAATGCCTCGGCACGGTTTGTGATGCAAGTAAATAGCCTAAGATTGAGCAAGCCCTCACTAAAAAATATGATTTTAGGTGAAGATTTATTTTATGCAGAGAAGTACCCAACAGCGACTTTTAACAGTCATGAATTTCTCGCTTTGGGGAATTATCAATACAAGATCAAAGGTGATCTGACCCTGCGCGGTATTACCCAGCCGGTGATCCTTGATGCGTCCCTAGAAGTCAATCCATTTGATCCACAACTTATGAATGTAGAAGCTAAAACTATGGTTAAGCGTAGTGATTTTGGCATGAAAAAGGCATTTGGCGGCATCGGAGAGAAAGTCAATATTGACGTATCTGGGCAATGGCAACGCAAATAAGCAGTAGGATTTGCTACAAAATATCTGCTGATTTGCATTTTTTTTAATTCATCTGATGTTGAGCCTTTTCCAGCAGGTCAATCGTCAATTGTTGCAGTAGCACAGATTGCTGCTTCCAGTGATGCCAATACAATTTCATCTCGGTTTTAGCATTTGGCATAATTTCAACCAGTTTCCCGGTTTGAAGATCATCACCAATTTGACATTCCGGCACCAAACCGAAGCCTAAACCCAAATGTACTGCTTCCACAAATGCAGTGGAGGAGGGAATAAAATAATGTGGATAACTTTGCTGATTTAATCCAAACAAGTTCAGAATCACCTGATGATGCATCAGATCTTTGCCATTAAAAATAATGGCTGGGGCATGTTTTAAGGCATCGCGGTGAATACCATTTTTAAACCACCTTTCTACAAAGGAAGGTGTTGCGACCATACAATAAGTCATCTGTCCCAGATAATGTACTTCACAGCCTTTCATGGCTGTGGATTCAGTCGAGATGCAGGCATTAACCAAACCGGTTTCAAGCAGTTGATGGGTTTGGGTCTGGTCATCCAGAGACAGCTTCAGGGCAATTTTATGCTTGATTAATGTGCTTTGTAGAACTTTGAGTAACCAGGTTGATAAAGAGTCAGCATTAGTGGCAATACTGAATTGATGAAATTCATGCTGGCTGGATTGCCCCATAAATTGTTGTAAAAGATTCTGTTCACGTAGACGTTGATGCTGTAGATGTTCCAGCAGCTTTTGACCAGCTTGCGTGACCCGACAAGGACGTTCGCGCAGCAATAAAATCTGTCCCAAATCTTTTTCCAAAGCCTGCACTCGTAAGGTGACTGCAGAAGCGGTAATACACAGTCGCTGTGCAGCCTCATCAAAACTGCCGGATTCTGCCACAGCAAGAAAAGCTTCGCAGGATTTACTTGAAAGCATAGGGTGCTACCTAAGAAAAACTGAGTTAAATTGATATTTTCTTAATCATACTTAATTTATGCTTCAAGCTGGGATAATGCAAGACACGATTTTTGAATGATTTTTAAGTTTTATTGTGTATGTTAAATAGTGCCTTACATGGTTTTGTTATGGGTTTAAGTCTGATCGTCCCGATTGGCGCACAAAATGCTTTTGTGTTGAAACAGGGTTTAAAACAGCAACATGTGTTTGCCATTTGCCTGTGTTGTGCTTTATCTGATGCTATATTGATTTCATCCGGAGTGCTGGGTTTTTCAGCGCTGGTCATGTTACATCCGGATTGGCTGAATATTGCCAAGTATTTCGGTGCAATTTTCTTGCTGATATATGGAGCACAACATTTTTATCAGACCTGGAAGGGTGAGCAGCGTTTAGATGTCAGTCAAAACGAAGCACCTTCTTTATGCAAGATCTTGTTCATCTGTTTAGGCTTAACCTGGCTGAATCCGCATGTGTACCTGGATACGGTGGTGTTATTGGGCTCGATCTCGACCCAATATCTAGACACGCAACTGTATTTTGCCTTGGGAGCAATCAGTGCATCATTCCTGTTCTTTTTTAGCTTGGGCTATGCAGCACGTTATTTGCAACCGATTTTTCAACGTCCCAAAGCCTGGAAAATATTGGATATAGTGATTGGCGGTGTGATGTGGTCCATTGCCATTTCTTTATTGAACTAAGGAAAATGTAAAAGAGCAGGCCAAAAGAAAAAGGCATGAGTCATCCTATTTCTGGTTTAAATCATGCCTTTTTATCAAAAGAAATTAGGCTGCTTGCAGGGTTTTTAAATCTTCAAGGACCTGTTCGGCATGTCCTGCAGCCTTGACCTTGCGATATTCTTTGACCAGTTTGCCGTTATGGAAAATAAAGGTGGAGCGCTCAATGCCCATCACCTGTTTGCCATACATGTTCTTTTCTTTAATCACGTCGAAAAGATTGCACAGTACTTCTTCTTTGTCACTGATCAGGTTAATGCTCAGCTTCTGCTTTTCGGTAAAGTTCTGATGCGCTTTTACCGAATCACGTGAAATACCCAAAATGGTGCTATTTAAGGCATCAAATTGATCTTTTAAACACGAGAAACCGATCGCCTGTGTAGTACAGCCCGGAGTAGAATCTTTAGGATAAAAATACACAATCAGCCATTCTGTAGGAATTTCAGTCAGGTTAATTTCACCGGTTGTGGTCGGGAAGGCTTGATTAGGCAGCGTAATAGCAGACATGCGTTCATCCTTATAAAGTTAAATTGTCATATGAATGGTAAATTTATGCTGCCATGATAGCGAATTTAACGAGGTTTATGCTGAACTCGGGAAGGTAATTTTACCCATAAAAAAGCCTGCAACGATGCAGGCTTTTCTTCAACCTAAAGCGATTATTTCTTTTGTTGAGCAGATTTCATGGCTTCTTCAGTCAAGCTTTTGAGTTTGCCTGTCAATTGTGGACCAAAACACGCTTGTAAATCTTTATTTTGTTTTTGCACAAAAGCTAAAGTCGCAGGACTTTTCTTCTGGTTAATGGTACTTTGGATTTCCCATTTTTGTGCATTTGTTAAACGGCCATCCGCTTCCACTGCACACGTACAGTATTTGCTTACTTCAGCAGAAGTAAGTTTTTTGCCTTTCGCAGTTTCTTCCTTACAAACATTAATTAAAGCAGATTTTACATTGGTGCTTTTATAAGCTTCCTGAAGCTTGTTTGTTTCGGCTGCATTTGCAGCAGTCGCCATCAATGCGACTGCAGAAACCAATGTAGAAAGAATAATGTTTGACTTCAAATTTTTCATGTACTGTACCCTGTTATGACGGTATATAACGTGTCGGATCGGCGATACCCGCATCAGCAAAACCCTGTTTACGTAAGCGGCAACTATCGCATTTACCACAAGCACGTCCTTGGTCGTCTGCTTGGTAGCAAGACACCGTTTGACTATAGTCTACGCCATGTTCTATACCTAAGCGAATGATATTTGCTTTGGATAAATGTAACAAAGGTGTTTCAAATTTAAGAGGTTTTCCTTCTACACCAACCTTGGTTGCCAGGCGCGCCATGTTGGCAAAAGCTTCAATAAATTCAGGGCGACAGTCCGGATAACCTGAATAATCAACGGCATTGATGCCAATTACAATGGCTTCTGCACCAAAAACTTCCGCCGCTGCGAGCGCATACGACAGAAATATTGTGTTACGTGCTGGAACATAAGTTACAGGAATACCTTCTTGTTCATGTTCTGGTACGTCAATGTTATGGTCTGTTAATGCGGAACCGCCCAGGTTACCTAAATCGATATTAATCACCCGGTGTTCTACACCAGCACGCTGGGTTAATGCTCGAGCGGCATCCAGTTCAGTGGTTGAACGCTGACCATACATGAAACTTAAAGCAATACATTCATAACGTGCTTGCGCCCAAGCCAAACAAGTCGTTGAGTCTAAGCCGCCAGATAATAAAACTATGGCACGAGGGCGCATATTCAAATCTCCAAAAAATAAGTCAAAATAACAATGGATTAACGACCAGTTTCATCATTCCAGAGCAATTTATGTAATTGCAGCTGGAAACGGACCGGGAGATGATCATCTAAAATCCATTGAGCCAAATCACGTGCCAGTTGGGGTAATTTCACCGCACCTTTTTCTACCGCAAAAGCAGGCGAGAACCACACGGTACTGACTTTATCGGCAAGTTTGAATTGTTCAACCTGCTGTTTTGACCATTCATAGTCTTCACGGTTACAAATCACAAACTTGATTTGATCATGCGGGGTTAAATGATCGAGATTGCTAAGCAAATTTCGTGCAACTTCTCCAGAAGTTGGCGTTTTAAAATCCAGTACTTTGGAAACTCGCGGATCGACTTTAGATACATCGAGTGCACCACTGGTCTCTAAAGACACTTCACAGCCCAGGTCAGCTAAACGCTGCATTAAAGGCAGGGCATTCGGCTGTGCCAGTGGTTCACCACCGGTCACACAAATATAGGGTGTTTTAAAATCCAGTGCGGTCTGAATAATGTCATCCAGGGATTGGCGTTCGCCACCTTCAAAAGAATAAGTGGTATCGCAATAAGTACAACGTAAAGGGCAACCGGTTAAACGGATAAATACGGTCGGTAATCCTGCAGCGTTGGCTTCACCTTGTAATGAATAGAAAATCTCCGTAATACGTAACCCCGCAGACGGATCGGTAACAGGAATAGCGGAAGATCGAAGAGTACTCATAACAACATAATCCAGCTCAGGATAAATAACACAGTATAAAAATAAAAATCCCTACGGCTATTGCTAACCGTAGAGACGAGGAGCGGCTGAAGCTCCGAGGAACAATTAATGTTCCGCAAAAGATTACATCTTAGTCTTCGCGCAATAAATCGTTCAGGCTAGTTTTGGCACGGGTTTTCGCATCTACTTTTTTCACGATTACAGCTGCGTACAGGCTGTATTTACCGCATTTAGATGGCAGGCTACCAGAAACAACTACCGAACCTGCAGGTACACGGCCGTAATGGATCTCGCCAGTTTCACGGTCATAAATTTTGGTGGATTGACCAATGAATACGCCCATTGAAATTACAGAACCTTCTTCTACAATCACGCCTTCCACGATTTCAGAACGTGCACCAATAAAGCAGTTGTCTTCAATAATGGTTGGGTTGGCTTGAAGCGGTTCAAGTACACCACCAATACCTACACCACCCGACAAGTGAACGTTTTTACCAATTTGTGCACATGAACCTACAGTTGCCCATGTATCCACCATGGTACCTTCATCCACATAAGCACCAATGTTCACATAAGAAGGCATCAATACCACGTTTTTCGCCTGGAATGAACCTTTACGGGCTACAGCAGGAGGTACTACACGTACACCAGCAGCTTTAAACTGTTCTTCAGTCCAGTCAGAGAATTTAGTATCGACTTTGTCATAGAAACGAAGATCACAAGCTTCCATTGGTTTGTTGTCGTTTAATTTAAATGATAACAATACCGCTTTCTTAATCCATTGATGAACAACCCATTCACCGTCGATTTTTTCAGCAACACGTAAAGTACCATTATCCAGGCCAGCAATGACTTCCTCAACTGCTTGTCGGATTTCAGCAGGGCAATCGGCTGCTGTGAAATTCGCACGGTCTTCAAACGCTTGTTCAATGATTGTTGAAAGCTGAGACATGATCTTCCTTCCAGAAAAAATTTTTCAAGATTTTACACTATATTGAGATATAAATAGATGAAAAAGTGGCTTTGGATTGGAATTAATTATGAAAGATGGGCAAAATGGGAGCGAAAATCGGCTACACAGATAAATAAACAAAAAATGAGTTAATAATCAAAAACAAATAGAAAATGTATCAAAAAATAACAAAAACTAAGCAAATTTCGAATAAAAGTTGAGCAATTAATATTTTATACTTCTAACTATTAGATAGAAAAGCACTAATGACGAAATAGAAACCTTTTTGAGGAGATCTACAATGAAAACTTTAGCTACGCTTTTAGCAGTATCGGTATTGACCTCTGTCGCTGGAACAGTCATGGCAGCTGATGATGCAGTCGTTCAAGATGGCTATACATTTGAACGTAACCAGCTTATTCCAACTGGTGTCCGTGCTGAAGTAGGTACAACCGGTTATGGTGGTGCATTACTCTGGACTGCAAACCCATATATCGGTTTGGCGTTGGGTTATAATGGCGGCGATATCTCTTGGTCTGATGATATCTCGGTCAATGGTTCAGACTATGACATTGATATGGAAAATAAAAATACCTATTTGAATGCTGAAATTCGTCCTTGGGGTGCAAGTGAAAATAGATGGGTGCAAGGTCTATATATGGCCGCTGGTGTAGCCTATTTAGATAATGAGTATGAACTTGATCGCCGTGTAGGTGCGGGAGAAGGTTTTACCATTAACCATACAGACTTTGTAGCGGGTGCAGATGGCGCTCATATTAAAGGGACCATGGATTACAAAAATGACATTGCTCCATATTTAGGCTTAGGATGGGCGCCTAAGATTAATAAAAATTGGGGCGTATTTGGTGAAGTCGGTGCTTACTATGCCGATAATCCAGATGTTAACTTACAGTTAGTCAGTGGTGGTGCGGCTGATAACCCAACACGCGGTTCACTGGTTGAAAATATTGCAGCTGATGAAAATAAAATTGCGACTGATGACAAACACAAATGGCTTCCTGTAGGTAAAATCGGTGTAAGTTATCATTGGTAATAAAATAGTAGCCTTTAAAAAAAACGAGCTTCGGCTCGTTTTTTATTTTTAGAAAATGCAGTTATATTCTCTAGAAACGGTAACCTGGCTTAAGGCTATAAACAACAGCCTTGTTATGGTTTACTGAAGATAACATACCAAACAGACTGCCTGAACCTTCCTGATTTTGCTTAACTTTGGCTTTGTTGAGTCTGAAATATTTTATACCCGCGACAATAAATACATTAGAGTACATAGGATAAAAACTACCAATATCCAAACTATAAGGCATAGCCGACATCTGTAGCAAAAGTGTGATCGTAGATGAGCCCAAAAGATCAGTGAGTGTGAGCTTGCAATTTAAATGCAACATTTGAAATATAAAAAGAATGGGCAAAATTTTGGGTATAAATTTCAGTAAATGGTGGGGGGATGCTGGTTTGGCTGAAGTGTTTTACCTGAAATATTGGCATCTACAATGGTCGTTGAGAACTCGGCTTAATGATGCGGCTGTAACAAAGAGGCAATGGATTGGTTAGAGCTTTCTAGTGCTGCAGCATAGAAGTCTCTAGTCATGAAAATACCAATACTGAGACCAAATGCCTTAGCTTATATAGATCTTCCCATTCAATTTTTTCTTTTGTGATTTTATATAGAATGAGCAACTATTATGTGAAGTTTTTTATATTTAAGTGATTGAAAAATTCAATTATTTTTATAAATATGGTTTTGCGACGACAGATGAATTTAAAAAGGGATATTTTTTATATCCCTTATTTTAAAAAATCATGAAATGCTTATTCTTCTGGATAAGCTACTTTTTTCAGGGCCTTAATGTCGGCTTCTGGCGAGCAGAGTGAAATAAACTCATAACCATAACCGCGCAGCAAATGACCTTTGCGCACCGCAATCCAGGTGGTATTTACGCCAAAGATATCGGTTGGAATTTGTTTGAGGCGATAGTCGCGTTCAGCGTCATAAGCGACATTGTTGACAATACCGACCCCCATATTCAATTCGACATAGGTTTTGATGACATCGGCATCCAGTGCTGACATGACAATATCAACGTCAATGCCTGCCTCTTCAAAGGCCTTGTCAATTTTAGAACGACCTGTGAAACCGCCATGGTAGGTAATAATTGGATATTGCGCCAAGTCTTCCAGGGTGATGTCTGCTTTATTGGCAAGCGCATGGTTCTGCGGAGTAATAATACTGTGCTGCCAATTATAATAAGGTACGCTGGCCAGATTTTCTTCCGTGGTCAGAGACTCGGTGGCAATACCAATATCCGCCTCACCTTGCAGCAACATTTCGGTAATTTCAACCGGGCTGGCCTGCTGCAGAATCAAATGAACTTTGGGGAATTCTTTTTTAAACTGGTTCACAATCGGCGGTAATACATAACGCGCCTGGGTATGCGTGGTTGCAATGGTCAGCGTACCTTCATCGACGCGGTTAAAGTCATCTGCCAGACGTTTAATATTGTCGGCATCTACCAGCATGCGTTCCACAATCCCGAGTAAAGCTTGGCCCGGTTCGGTCAGTCCCAGTAAACGTTTCCCTTTACGGATAAACAGCTGTACGCCCAGTTCATCTTCTAAATCTTTAATGTGCTTACTTACGCCAGATTGCGAAGTATAAAGTGCTGCCGAAGCTTCGGTTAAATTAAAGTTTTGTCTAACAGTTTCTCGAATAATTCTTAATTGTTGGAAATTCATAATGCTGTATACCCTAAAGAGGATGGGGCTGTTTTTGCCCCATCTATTTGTTATTAAGCGACGTCATTGGCAAACAGGTGCAATGCCGTTGGACTTAACCACACTGTTTGATTTGGCTTGAATTGATGTAACTTCGCTTCTTCAGAATTAAGTGAAATTTCAATTAAATTGCCCTGGCGATCCTGAAGTTCAGCAATGACTTTGCCAGCAATCCAGATTTCACGCAGAAAAGTGGCCTGAATGGCATTTTCTTGCGGTGTGGCATGAATACGCAATTCATTTGGACGGGCAAAGGCAATCACATTGCCTTGCGGAGCATCTTTCACCTGCGGCAGTTGCAGACGGTCATCACCAATCTGGATAATGCCTTGCTGGTTTTGACCTTCGAAACGGTTGGCCTGGCCCAGGAAGTCAAATACAAACGGCGTTGCCGGTTTTTCATAAACTTCACGCGGTGAACCGATCTGTTCGACATTGCCTTTGTTCATTACCACGATTTGATCGGCTACTTCCAAAGCTTCTTCCTGATCGTGCGTGACGAAAATCGAGGTGATATGCAATTCATCATGCAAAGTACGTAACCAGCGACGCAGTTCTTTGCGTACCTTGGCATCGAGTGCGCCAAAAGGTTCATCCAGCAATAATACACGAGGTTCAACTGCTAAAGCACGTGCCAGAGCAATACGTTGACGTTGTCCCCCTGATAGCTGTGCAGGATAACGGTCGGCCAGAAAGCCCAATTGCACCAGATCAAGCAGACGGGTTACACGCTTTTTAATTTCAGCTTCCGATGGTCGGGTAGAGCGCGGGCGCACACGTAAACCAAAGGCAATGTTGTCAAATACGGTCATATGACGGAACAGGGCATAATGCTGGAATACAAAGCCGACTTCACGTTCACGTACATGCACATTGGTTGCATCTTCGCCTTCAAGAATCACCTGACCGCCATCTGCCGATTCCAGCCCTGCGATAATACGCAGCAGGGTGGTTTTACCGCAGCCAGATGGGCCGAGTAATGCCACCAGCTGACCATCGGGAAAGTCGAGCGAGATATTTTTAAGTGCATGGAATGCACCAAAGTGTTTTTCAATATTTTTAACTTGAATACTCATGATGTCATTCCTTAAGAAACTGTTGAATCTTCATTACGTTTGTTTTGTTTTTCCTGGCGCACTTCTACCCATGTTTTCAAGATCAGGGTCACAATTGCCAGTAAAGCCAGAAGCGATGACACTGCAAATGCCGCACTAAAGGTATATTCGTTGTAAAGGATTTCAACATGTAGCGGCAGGGTATTGGTTTCACCACGAATGTGACCCGACACCACCGATACTGCACCGAATTCACCCATGGCACGGGCATTACACAGAATCACGCCGTAAATCAGACCCCATTTAATGTTGGGTAAGGTCACTTTCCAGAAAGTTTGCCAGCCTGAAGCACCCAGTACAATTGCCGCTTCTTCTTCCTCGGTCCCTTGCGCTTCCATCAGGGGAATCAGTTCGCGCGCCACAAAAGGCACAGTAATAAATACGGTTGCCAGTACAATGGCAGGAACGGCATACAAAATTTTAATGTCATTGTCCATCAGCCAGCCGCCAAGCCAGCCTTGAGTACCGAAAATCAGCACCAGCATCATGCCTGCGATAACTGGAGAAACCGAGAAAGGTAGATCAATAATGGTGGTGAGAATGGATTTGCCACGGAAATTAAACTTCGCCACCGACCATGCGGCTGCTACGCCAAAGACCACGTTTAATGGCACGGCAATTACAGCGGTCAATAAGGTCAGTTTCACCGCAGACAAGGTGTCTGGATGCACCAGTGCCTGAAAATAAACACCAACCCCCTGTTTAAATGCTTCAACAAAGACCAGAATTAAAGGCAGAATCAAGCAGCTTAAAAAGAAAATCAGCGCAATCGTAAGCAGTAAATAACGAACCCAGACCGGTTCACGCGTCGCATCGCGGGACTGTAATTTCTCAGCCAAAGCATTGCTGTTGGTGATTAAACTCATCGTGCTGTTCTCCCGGTACGTTTGCTTGCCCATGCTTGGAGCAAGTTAATCAGGAATAAAATCGCGAATGACAGGACCAGCATTACCACAGCAATGGTGGTTGCACCGGCATAGTCATATTCTTCCAGACGGGAAATAATCATCAATGGCGCGATTTCAGTTTCAAATGGCTGGTTACCTGCAATAAAGATCACGGAACCATATTCACCTACACCGCGTGCAAATGCCAATGCAAAACCAGTCAGTAGTGCTGGAAACAGAATGGGTAGGATAATTTTGCTGATAATCTGAAAACGGTTCGCACCCAATGCCGATGCTGCTTCTTCAAGTTCGGTTTCAAGATCACTCAGTACAGGCTGTACGGTACGTACCACAAAAGGAATACCAATAAAGATCAGTGCCAGAGTAATCCCGATCGGGGTATAGGCTACTTTAATTCCGATGGGTTCCAGATACTGACCGATCCAGCCTGTAGGTGCATATAATGAGGTTAGGGCAATACCCGCCACCGCTGTAGGCAGGGCAAAGGGTAAATCGACCAAAGCATCAATAATGCGTTTACCGGGAAAACTGTAACGCACCAGGCACCATGCCAGTAACAAGCCAAACACCACGTTGACTAAGGCTGCAATTAGGGCAGCGCTAAAACTTAACTGCAAAGATTTTAAGATACGTTCTGAACTTAAAATTTCCCATAAACCGTCCCAGCCTATACCTAGCGATTTGATAAACACCGCAGATAATGGAATAAGCACGATTAATGATAGATACGCTAGGGTAAAGCCTAGAGAAAGACCAAATCCTGGCAGCACTCGGGATCGCTGCGACATGATGATTCCTTAAAAAGAGCGACTACTGACCAATAAAGTCAGCGAAAATAAAAGTTTAATTCGGCACAAGCATAATTTGCAGGGTTTAAATTGCAAATTTGAAAAAGCACTTGCTATCATCAGTAAAATTGATATGTTGCAGCACATTTTCTGAAATTAAATAATCATAAATTTCAGGAAAAGGCCCAAAACCGGAAGCAACATTAATATGTCCAACCTGACCCAGATTAACCGGATTAAGTTCCCACGCCTTTGCAAGTTGCTGGGCATCTTCAAAATTTAACCAGGGATCGTTTTCACTGATCAGTAAAGTCGTTGGCACGGCAATTTTCAGCTGATGAAAATAGCATTGGTAATCTTGCTGGCTATCACGTGAAAAACCGGCTTCGCCAAAACGGGCAGGATTGGCAGGTGCAACCAGAATCAAATTTTTAATTTTTTGATTGAGTTCCGGGTGCTGGGCTAAAGCTGCCACAGTAGTTAAACAACCAAAACTATGCGCGACAATCTGGATGCTGCCCTGAATAGGCGTCACGGTCTTTACAAACTCGGCAATCCAGTTTTGTAACACAGGGGTGTTCCAGTCCTGTTGTTGCACACGGGAGCATGACATGAGTTGTCGTTGTAGCCACGACTGCCAGTGTGCGTGTTCACTGCCACCTACGCCTGGAACAATTACGGTATGAATCATGTCGATGCTCCTGTTTATCGAATGCGATTATTTTGCACTATTGGCTTTAACAATTTGGTCAAATACACCGCCATTTTCAAAGTGCGCTTTTTGAACTTTGCTCCAGCCGCCAAATTCCTGATCGATGCTGACCAGTTTTAAGGGCTTGAATACCTTGCTGTATTGCGCCAGTGTTTTTGCGTTGCGTGGACGGTAAAAGTTTTCAGCCGCAAGTTGCTGGCCGCGTGGCGAGTAAAGGAAACTTAGGTAACCTTGAGCCAGGTATTTATTGCCTTTTTTCTCTGCATTTTTATCTACAATCGCCACGGGTGGCTCAGCCAAAATAGACAGAGATGGCGTGATAATTTCAAATTTTCCTGGCTGTTCACGAAGGGCTAAGTGAGCCTCGTTTTCCCAGGCCAACAGCACATCACCAATGCCACGTTCTGCAAATGTTGTGGTTGAACCGCGTGCGCCAGAATCGAGAACCTTGGTGTTTTTATAAATTTTACGCACAAATTCTTGGGCAGTTTTGTCATTGCCACCCGCCTGGTGTTTTGCCCAGGCCCATGCCGCTAAATAGTTCCAGCGTGCACCGCCAGAGGTTTTAGGATTTGGTGTAATAATGCCTACCCCCGGCTTAACCAGATCACCCCAGTCCTTAATGTGTTTTGGGTTGCCTTTACGTACTAAAAATACGATGGTAGAGGTATATGGCGTTGAGTTATGTGGCAGCTTCTTTTGCCAGTCTGCAGGTAACTGTCTGGTTTTTTCCGCAATTACATCAATGTCGGCAGAAAGTGCCAAAGTCACCACATCGGCATCCAGCCCATCAATGACCGCACGTGCCTGTTTGCCAGAACCACCGTGTGACTGCTTGAAGTTAATTTTTTGTCCGGTACGGCTTTCCCAGTATTTGCTAAAATTTTTGTTCACGTCTTCATAAAGTTCGCGTGTTGGGTCATAAGAGACATTGAGAAAATCTTTCGCTGCAGCACCTAAAGAAATGGTAGATATAACTGCTGCTAAAACTCCAAGTTTCAATTTTGCCGAAATGCTCATGCGAACCTCAATATTCTTAATGTGTTTCATTACAGGGGTACAGAATAGCTATATTCTTTATGCATAAAAAATAATAAAAAATGAATTTTATATGAATAAAAAAGATAAATAGGGCTGGATTCATAAAATAAGCACCAGCCTTATGAATAAAACTGATGCTTTGTTTGCTTGACTGAGATTATTTGGTGCTATTGGCTTTTACGATCTGGTCAAATACGCCGCCATTTTCAAAATGTGCTTTTTGAACTTTGCTCCAGCCGCCAAATTCTTTATTAATGGTGACAAGTTTCAAGGGTTTGAATACGGATTTATGTTTTGCCAGTATTGCTGCATTGCGCGGACGGTAGAAGTTATTGGCAGCAATGGTTTGACCTGCAGGTGAATATAAATAGTTGAGATAAGCTTTGGCTAAATTCAGGTTGCCGTCTTTCTGTGCATTCTTCTCTACAATCGCCACAGGGGGTTCAGCCAAAATAGACAAAGACGGTGTGATAATTTCGAACTTGCCCGGTTGTTCACGAATCGCTAAATGAGCTTCATTTTCCCAGGCCAGCAATACATCTCCAATGCCACGTTCAGCAAATGTCGTGGTTGCACCGCGTGCACCAGAGTCGAGGACCTTGGTGTTTTTATAGATTTGACGTACGAACTCCTGTGCTTTGGCATCGTTACCGCCTGGCTGATGTTTCGCCCAAGCCCATGCTGCCAGATAGTTCCAGCGGGCGCCACCAGAGGTTTTAGGGTTTGGGGTAATAATGCCGACATTATTTTTGACTAGATCGCCCCAGTCTTTAATGCCTTTCGGGTTGCCTTTATGTACCAAAAAAACGATGGTAGAGGTATAGGGGGTAGAGTTATTCGGGAATTTTTTCTGCCAGTCTTTTGGAAGCAAATTTGAGTTTGCTGCAATCGCATCGATATCTGCTGCAAGTGCCAACGTCACCACATCGGCACCCAGACCATCAATCACGGCACGTGCCTGTTTGCCAGAACCGCCGTGTGACTGTTTAAAATTAATATCTTGGCCTGTGGTTTTCTTCCAGTATACAGCAAACTCTTTATTGTAGTTTTCATATAATTCACGCGTTGGATCATAGGAAACGTTTAAAAAGTCTTTTGCCAGTGCAGTAAAAGACGTTGCTGAAATAAGAGCTGCTAAAACCCCGATTTTTAGTGAGCGCATTTTGCTATCCTTTGAATTATTAATGTTTTGTAACGGAGCCAAGCATAGCGTCATCTTTTTTGTTGAAAAAATAATAAGAAACGAATTTGATATGAATAAAAAAGCTATCAATTAAGCGCCACTATTTTTAAACTAGGTCATCATTTGCAGGATGTTTGTTATGCCATGTTTTAAGAATGCACGGGAAATAAATGAAGTGTCATTACAGGACCGTGCTTTTCATTACGGAGATGGCTGTTTCACCACGGCATGTGTTCGGCATGGCAAAATTGAACTTGAAAGCCTGCATCGGGCACGGCTACAGTTAAGTTGTGAACGGCTGATGTTGCAGGCAGATTTAAGCTGCATTGAAAAAACTTTGGCTGTATTGCAGCAGCAGTTTCTTGAACTAAATGGCACATTAAAAATCATCATCAGTCGCGGTGAGGGACAACGCGGCTATAGCCTGCCTGAGCATCCGGCAGATGTCTGGGTGTTTTTTTATCCCCAAGCAGTCGATGATTTTCAGATAGAGAAAATTAAATCTGGGGTGTTACAGCAAGCCTTGGGCTTGAGCATGCCGGCTTTGGTGGGATTAAAAAGCCTGAACCGTCTGGAACAGGTCTTGTTAAAACATGAAGCAGATCAGCGCGGATGGGCTGAAGCTTTAGTGACCGATGTACAAGGCACTGTTGTGGAGGGAGTAAGCAGTAATTGTTTCATTCGTTTAAACAATGCCTGGATTACACCAGAACTTCGCTATAATGGCGTGCATGGGGTGATGCGGGCCGAAATTTTGTCCCGAATGCAGCAGCATGGTATTCACTGTGAACAGCGGTTTATTGAAATGGAAGACATTGCAAAATTTGAAAGCCTGTTTTTTTGTAATGCCTTAAGTCCCATGAAAGCTGTGACTGAACTTAACCGGAAACCGTTGAATATTCAGCCGTGTATTGAACTCTTTAATATCCTTCAATTGAATCAGATTCATTAATATGTCTAGCAAAAAGCAAAAATCGAAAAATAAAACTGCATCAGGATTTCCTTTAAAAGGCATCCTTATTTTAATTGCAGGTCTGACGGTATTATTTGCGGTTATCTTGGGTGCCAGCTTGTTCAAGTCCTATCCAGTGCAAGGTGAAAAGCAAATGCTGGCGATTGGAGATGGTGACAGTTATTCAGGCTTTATTGACCGTCTAGCTCAGCAAGATAAAGTCAGTTTTCCTATTATCCTGAAGATTTATCAAAAAATCATGATTCATGACAGCATGAAAGCTGGCGTTTATGAAATTCGTCAAGGCATGTCGGTACGTGAAGTGCTGGAACTGGTCTCGAATGCTGAAAATGCACAGATGAACCGCATTCTGGTGATTGAAGGTACGACCTTTAAACAGTTAATTGAAATTCTAAAGAAAGATGATTTAGTCACTAAAGAAGTGTTGAATCTTCCGCAAGATCAAATGCTAAAAGCCTTGGGTATTCCGTTTAACCATCCCGAAGGCCTGTTTGCGCCAGATACCTATTTCTTTGCCAGAGGTGAAACTGATAAAAAGATTTTGACCGATTTATATAAACGTCAAATGAAGGCTTTGGATACAGCATGGGCCAATCGTGCCAGTGGTTTACCTTATAAGGATAAATATGAAGCACTGATTATGGCTTCCATTGTGGAAAAAGAAACCAGTCTGGATCATGAGTTAAATCAGGTATCGGGGGTGTTTATCCGTCGTCTGCAACAGGGGATGCGTCTGCAAACCGATCCAACCGTGATCTATGGCATGGGTGACCGTTATAATGGCAATATCACCCGTACCGATTTGCGTACGCCTACGCCATATAATACTTATACCAACAATGGCTTGCCGCCAACGCCGATTGCCTTGCCAAGTCAAAAAGCTATTGAAGCTGCCATGCACCCGGACAATTCCAGCAATATCTATTTTGTCGCCACGGGTAATGGTGGGCATAAATTTAGCGCAACTTTGGATGAGCATAATCGTGCTGTGCAAGAATATCTAACTGTCATTCGTTCAAAAAATTAAGGAGTGGGGATGTTTATTAGTTTTGAAGGCACTGAAGGTGTCGGGAAAACCACACTCATTGGTAAAATTTATGATTATCTGCAACAGCAAGGTCATGAAGTTGTACTGACGCGTGAGCCGGGGGGTACGCCGATGGCAGAACAAATCCGTTCCCTGCTGTTGTCAGTCAATCATGAAGAAAGCATGTCGAATGACACAGAACTGCTTTTAATGTACGCAGCACGTGCACAGCATTTACAGCAGGTGATTGTTCCTGCATTGAAAGCAGGTAAGACCGTACTGTGTGACCGTTTTACTGATGCCAGTTTTGCCTATCAATGTGCAGGGCGTGGCTTAAGCAAAGAAAAACTGGCTTTATTAAATGCAAATTTTGTCTCGCATATGCCGAACGTTACTTTTTGGCTGGATGCGCCGACTGAGTTAGGGATGTCACGTGCGCGTGCACGGGGTGCATTAGATCGCTTTGAGCAGGAGAAAGCCACGTTCTTTGAGAAAGTACGTTCAGGCTATCAGCAGCTTTGGCAACAGCAGGGGGAACGGATTAAACGTCTGGATGCTACCCAAACACCAGAACAGGTATTTAGCCAGGCACTTGCGTGTTTGCAATCGGTGTAGTTATCCCCAGCAATTGGGTTTAAATGAAAAATCTTCTATAGTGGCTAACATTATGGAAGATTTTTTTATAAACAATGAAAAGTAATAAAGTCGAAATTATTGAATTTTTGCAACGTGAATTTCCGCAAAGCCTGGAAAAATGTGAAATAGAAACAGTCACTGAAAAAGGAGCCACCATCCTCTATCATGTGGATGAAGCCGATTTAAGACCGGGTGGAACGGTATCAGGGCCGACCATGATGACCGCTGCTGATTATGCACTGTATATTGCCATACTGGGTGAAATCGGTATTGTGGCCTTGGCGGTCACCACTAATTTATCCATTAATTTTTTAAGAAAACCGACGGCAGCACAGGATATTCGTGCGGTCTGTCAATTAATGAAAGTGGGCAAGGCTCTCATTGTGGGTGATGTATGGTTATATTCCATGAATTTAGATGAACCGATTGCACATGCAGTGGGTACTTATTCCATACCATCCCGGCAATAAAAAGATATCATGCAAATTGAAAAAGCCGAACAAAGATGTTCGGCTTTTTTATTTAGGCTACACGGGTTTAAGCATCTACATTGACCAACGGAGTTTCCACCTGGAAGTTGGGTGGAGTTAGTACCGTTTTACGTAATTCAGGCCCAAGCTCCGGATAATCCAGAGTGTAATGCAAACCGCGTGATTCCTTGCGTGCCATGGCACAGCGTACAATCATCTCTGAAACCAGTACCAGGTTACGTAATTCAATCAGGTTTTTGCTGACATGGTAATCCTGATAATATTCAGTGATTTCACGCTTCAACATTTCGATACGATGTAAGGCACGTTGCAGACGTTTAGTGGTGCGGACAATACCAACATAGTTCCACATGGTCTGACGCAGTTCATCCCAGTTTTGCAGAATAACGACATTTTCATCCGGATTCATAACTTGGGAATCATCCCAGCTTGGTGCATCAGGAGAAACATAATCTGGATTGAACAGGCTTTCTATATGTTTGGCTGCACTCATGCCGTAGACAAAACATTCTAAAAGTGAGTTACTCGCCATCCGGTTAGCACCGTGTAAGCCGGTATAAGAGGTTTCACCAATGGCGTATAAACCTTGAAGGTCGGTCTGGCTGTTTTCATCGACCACCACACCGCCACAGGTATAATGCGCCGCAGGAACCACGGGAATCATGTCTTTGGTAATGTCGATGCCAAGTTCCAATAAACGTGCGTACAGGGTAGGGAAATGTTCTTTCACAAACTCGGCTGGTTTATGCGTGATATCCAGCCAGACATGACGGATACCCAAACGTTTAATTTCATAGTCAATAGCACGTGCCACAATATCACGCGGTGCCAGTTCAGCACGTTCATCAAAACGCAGCATGAAACGTTCACCATCAGGCAAGCGTAAATAAGCTCCTTCACCACGCATGGCTTCGGTAATTAAAAAGGAGCGTGCTTGCGGATGATACAGGCAGGTTGGATGGAACTGGTTAAATTCCATATTGGCAACCCTGCAACCTGCACGATAGGCCATGGCAATACCATCACCGGTCGCAATATCCGGATTGGAGGTATACAGATAGGCTTTCATCGCCCCGCCACACGCCAAGGCTGTAGAAGGTGCCAAGAAGGTATGGACTTTTTCAGTCTTTTCATCGAGCGCGTATAAACCCAACGCACGATTTTCTTGATCTTTCAGGCCGAGTTTTTTTGAAGTAATTAAATCAATGGCAATATAATTTTCAAAAATAGTGATGTTTTGCTTTTCACGGGCACGTTGCACCAAAGTGGTTGAAATGGCGCGACCTGTCGCATCTGCAGCATGGATGATACGGCGTTGGGAGTGACCGCCTTCACGGGTTAAATGCAATTGTTCCTGTTCATCCAAGGTAAATTGCACGCCATGTTTTAGCAGAAAGTCGACCGAAGGTTTGCCGCCTTCTACAGTCTGCTTGACCGCTTCACGCTCACATAAATGTGCACCTGCAATCATGGTGTCATCAATATGCTGTTCAATTGAGTCAGTTTCATCTAAAACCGCCGCGACACCGCCTTGTGCATAAAAAGTACTGGCTTCGGTGAGTGCCGATTTGGCCAAAACAGCAATATTGAAATGATCTGGTAATGATAAAGCCAGGCTTAAACCTGCACCACCACTGCCTACAATGATCACGTCAAAATGATGTGTTGTATTTAAATTAGACATGTTCATCAGCTAATTTGAAAAAAGTTTGCTAATAACACCCCTTTTTTCATCAAAAAACAAGAGCTAATATGCTAATGTATGATGAGAAAAAGTAATAAAGCAACAAACTTTTAAGAAAGATTTAAGCTGTTGTTTATACAAATATAATCAAACATATTATTACCCAAGACAGACATGTTTTATGCTAAATACTGTTTACGCATACTTATAATGAATGGAGTGAATGCTTTATATGAACAATCGCTATATAAAAAAAGGAATGTATGCTGCTGTATTCACCATGGCAGCGATGCAAACACAAGCAGCTTCTTCGGTAGACTTTTCCAATCTGGTTGAACAGGTCAGCCCTGCTGTAGTGAGTGTCAGTGTCGTTAAAAAAATGACTCAGGAAGAGCTGATCCAACAACAAATTCCTGAAATTTTAAAACGCTTTTTTGGCAATCAGGTGATTGTTCCACAGCAACATGCTCAGCAAGAGAAAACCGCTTACGGCAGCGCATTTTTTATCAGCAAGGATGGTTATCTGTTAACCAATCATCATGTGGTTGAAGATGCATCTAAAGTGACCATTATGTTTAATGACCGCCGTGAGATTGATGCCACCATAGTCGGAAGTGATGCGCGTACCGATGTGGCGCTACTGAAAGTCAATGGTTCCAATTTCCCTGAACTGCGTACAGGCAATGTAGACCGGCTGAAAGTCGGTGAGCCGGTACTGGCTATTGGTTCACCTTTCGGTTTTGACTATTCTGCATCTGCCGGTATTGTCAGTGCGAAAATGCGTAACATGATGGGGGAAACCTCGGTGCCCTTTATTCAAACCGATGTGGCGTTGAATCCGGGTAACTCAGGCGGTCCCTTGTTTAACCAGAATGGTGAAGTGGTTGGGGTAAACTCGCGTATCTTCAGCGGTACTGGCGGATATATGGGCTTGTCATTCTCCATTCCTATTGATGTAGCGATGGATGTGGCAGAGCAGCTGAAAAAGAATGGCAAGGTCACCCGTTCATATTTGGGAGTGATGTTGCAAGATATCGACCGTAACCTTGCTGAATCTTATAACCTGTCCAAGCCTGAAGGTTCATTGGTGACCCAGGTCGCTCCCAATTCCCCGGCAGCTAGAGCAGGCTTTAAGGCGGGTGATGTGATCCTGAAATATAATGGCTTGCCTATTTCCAGAACCTCTGATTTGCTCAACTACTTAAACCGGACTTCACCGAATCAAAACATTCAGCTGCAAGTTTTACGTGATGATAAAACCCGTAATATCTCGGCAACCTTGACCACTGCACCGGATGATACACCGGCACCGGTGGAACAGGCAGCACAAAATAAAGGTCCTGTTTTGGGGGTGACGATTCGTAATTTGACTGCCAGTGAACAATCCCAACTGAAGCTTAAAGGCGGTATTCTGATTCAAGAAGTGAAACGAGGGGGAATCGCATCACAATCCCGTATCGCTGTAGGTGATATCATTACTCAAATCAATAATAAAACCATTTTGAATAGTAATGACTTTATTAAGACAGTATCCGAATTGAAAAAAGGTTCAATTGCACGTGTTTCTATTATTCGTCAAGATCAGCGCGCAATTTTAGGCATGCGTATTGAATAGCATGAATCCATCGAACAGAAAACCACTCTACAGCTGAGTGGTTTTTTATATTTTGCAACTTTGTACACGACAAAAAAAGATAACTCATTGAAATAATGGCATAATACTTGTTTTCTGACGACGAATATGATGACACATTTCAATGAGTTACATCTCATCTT